>JAIVYC010000013.1:0-9102 GCA_048635645.1 Sulfurovum sp.
TATTCTCATTTCAGAATAGAAAAAATCCCATTAATATAAATAGCTTACTTGCGTGCAACCCCGCTCTCGACCGCAGCCCTTGCCACGGCTTCTGCAACCCTGTCAGCAACGCCGGGATCAAAGGGAGATGCTATCATGTAATCCGGAGCGAGCTTCTCCTCTGGGATATAGGATGCCAGGGCCTCTGCAGCAGCGCATTTCATCTTTTCATTGATATCCCTTGAGCGCACCATCAAAGCGCCCTTGAACACGCCAGGGAACGCAAGAACATTGTTTATCTGGTTCGGCATATCACTTCTTCCAGTGGCCACGACCACTGCTCCACTAGCCTTTGCTTCATCAGGCATTATCTCAGGCATAGGATTTGCCAATGCAAGGATAATAGGCTCGCTCATTGAAGCGACCATCTCCCTGCTCAACACACCTGCTTTTGAGACACCAATAAAGACATCCGCCCCTTTGATGACATCGCTCAGGCCTCCCTTGATACCTTCCCTGTTGGTGATCCGTGCGATCTCCAATTTATGATGTGGCAGGTCCTCTCTTCCCTCATAGAGGGTTCCTTTTGTGTCAAGCACGATGATATTCCCTGCACCATAGTCAGCGAGCAGTTTTGAGATCGCAGTCCCTGCCGCGCCGGCTCCGTTAATAATGATCCTTGCGTCTTTAATGTCCTTTTTCACGAGCTTAAGGGCGTTCAATAATCCGGCAAGAGCAACGATCGCAGTGCCATGCTGATCATCATGCATCACAGGGATATCAAGCTCCGCTCTCAGTCTTTTCTCAATATAGAAACAGTCAGGGTTTGAGATGTCCTCAAGGTTTATACCCCCGAACACAGGCGCAATAGCCTTTGTGATCTCTATTATCCTCTCTGGATCCTGCGTGTCAAGACATATGGGAAAGGCATCAATATCCGCGAATTTCTTGAATAACAGCGCCTTGCTTTCCATGACAGGGATAGCTGCATGAGCCCCAATATCACCAAGGCCAAGGACCCTTGAGCCATTGCTCACGACAGCGACCATATGCCCCTTTGAGGTGTACTCATACACCTTTGCCTTGTCCTTTGCTATTTCGAGACAGGGCTTTGCAACGCCAGGGGTATAAACGATCGAAAGGTCAGAAATGTCCTCAAGTTTTACTCTGCTTGAGATCTCTATCTTCCCGTCCTTGTGTATTTTCAATGCTCCCTCATCAATATTTCATCCTATGTCTTCTATATGTCCTGAAAAAAGCCTTTAAGCAGTTAAATACTTGTCTGGACGGGATTGGAAAAATATTTTATTTGAGTAATGATTTCTAATATTCGACAATGGACATGAGAAACAAGCTATTTTCCCTGATGCCAGGGGAAGACTGCGGCCTATGCCAGTCCTCAAGCTGCAGGGTCTTTGCGAGAAAATTGCATGCTGGAGAGGAATCTGCAGAGCAATGCCCATATCTCAGGATAGGAAGACACGCCAGGGCGATGCGGGAAATAGAGAGCATACAACGAGAAAGCAGACCGCAACAGAAAAGGCTTTTGGAGGAATTCCTTGAGGTTAAGCCCTGCACTGCAGACCGACAAGGAACCGTTTTTGAGCTGCAGTTGCACACAGAATCCAAATACCCCTATTTTGACCTGGAACTGCTTGAGTCAGCTCTCTTGGAGCTCAATGGGGCCTGTTTGGTCAAGTCAGAGCACGACATGATAAGATTCCAGTACAAGGGAAAGGAGATACTCATCCAGGAGGAGGGCAGGCTCGAAATAGAAAAGGCAGAAAACAGAGAGGATGCTGTGAACACATTCAACGCACTCTCAAAGCTATTATGGTTCTCAAGAATATGCCCTGAATGCGCAAGCCCTGCAGTGGACTGCGCGGCAGGGGCATGCATAGAATGCGCTGACAGTGCATGTCCTGTGATAGAGCAAGGTCCAAAGAGGATCGAATGGACTGAAATGAGGAAGCCTGACATTGAAGCATTTAATAGAGCTCTTCAAAAGATAAGGCAACTCCAGGATGCTGTGATATACCGGCAGGATATCTCCAAGCCTCTGAAGGAATGCAGAACCGCCACCATCAACCTTCTGGAGGAGAGCTCTGACAAGGAAGCAGGCGTGGCATTCATCCTTTATGTCATTTCCAGGAATCTTGAGCGCATGTCAAAGACAAAGTTCACCTCTCCGCTAAGAGAAATAGTCAGAGAGACCCTGGAAGCATTCAACGCAGCCGACACCCAAAGAGCGCTTACAGCAGTGAAAAGCTTTGAAGGAGCCTTCAGGGTCAACCCCTCTTCACAGGAAGAGACCCTTGAAACAATGAGGGTCGAGAACAACTGCAGGTATATCTCAAGGGTGCTCATGAGGGCAGGGCAGTCTGCCCAGGAGCTAAGCTATATAAATAGATTGCTCCAAATATAGATTTGCCAATGAAAGCAAAAATCCTCTGCTGTTGTTGATATCCCTTTTCACAGGCGCGCCTTTAACTCTTTTCCACTCTTATTATCTGATAAAACCTACGCGGGGATGGCGGACCGGCTACGCGGATGGCTGCAGACCATCATAAGGGGGTTCAATTCCCTCTCCCCGCTTTTTGAAGCAGAGGAGCAAGAAATGAGCGTGAAAATATACAACACCCTGACAAGAAAAAAAGAAGAATTCAAACCGCTTGACGGCAAGAAGGTCGGAATATACGTCTGCGGGCCCACAGGATATGATTATTCCCATCTTGGGCATGCAAGGGCATACACAGCATTCGACATTATCGTGAGATACCTGAGATACAAGGGATATGATGTCACATACATCCAGAACATCACTGACGTGGATGACAAGATAATAAAGAGGGCAAGAAAGAACGGAAAGCCTGAAGTTGAGATCGCAGACAAGTTCACAGAGGAATTCTTCGCCGACATGGACGCCCTAGGCATAGAAAGGCCGGATGTGTCCCCAAAGGTCACAAGGCACATCCCTGAGATAATCAAGGTAATAGAAGGCATAATCAAGAACGGCATGGCATATGAGTCGCGAGGGGATGTCTATTTTGACATCAGAAAAGCAAAGGAATACGGCAAGCTCTCAGGCCAGTCACTTGAAGAGCTGGAAGCAGGAGCGAGAGTCGAGCCACATGAGAACAAGAGATATCCTCTTGATTTCGCCCTTTGGAAAAGGACATCCGAAGGCATAACATGGGACAGCCCATGGGGAAAAGGAAGACCAGGCTGGCACATAGAATGCTCGGCCATGTCAATGAAATATCTTGGAGAGCAACTGGACATACACGGCGGAGGAATGGACCTCATCTTCCCCCACCATGAGAACGAGATACTCCAGTCAGAAGCATACACAGGAAAGAAATTCAGCAACTACTGGATGCACAACGGGTTCGTGATGGTAGACAATGAAAAGATGTCAAAATCCCTTGGCAACTTCTTTGTGATAAGGGACATCCTCAAAAAGTACGATGCCGAGAGCGTGAGGTTCTTTCTCCTTTCCACGCACTACAGAAGCCCAATAGACTTCACAGACAAACAGCTCGAGCAGGCAAGAGCATCCCTTGAGCGTCTATACGACACGATAGAGCGAGTAAAGGCAATAAGTGTGGATACATCAGATAATGATGCAAAGGATGAGGAAATAGAACAGATAAAGGCCAGGTTCTTTGCTGCGATGGACAATGACATCAACACAGCCGAAGCCATAGCCGCAGCATTCGAGCTCGCAAAGCTCGCGAACAGCAGGGAACTTACAGAGAGAAGCGCGGAGAGGATCCTGTCTGTCTTTGAGGAGTTCTCAGAAGTGCTCAATATCCTCAAGAAAGAGAAGAAAACAGTCGAACATAAGATAGAACTGAAAATATCAGATAAAGTGAGGGTACTACTAGTGAAAGGTTCTATAGTGCTATCCTCTGAGCTAAAGGTAGAAATAGAGAAGAGAGAACAGGCGCGGGAGAAGAGGGATTGGAAAGAGGCTGACAAGATACGCGAAGACCTGAAGGAAAAAGGAATCCTTCTTGAGGACAGGAAGGATGGGGTTATAGTGAAGAAACTGGTTAATTAAAGAGAAGCTTTGACCTAAAACACCAATTTTTTATCAGAACTATTGCCAACCCGCCGGGCATTCTTCACGCTCTCATGCACAAGCCTTTCAATGTCCACTTTTGCTTCTTCCCTTTCAACTGCCTTAAGACGTGCCTTTGTCTCAGGCCGGTCAGGCGCCAGCCTGCAGTTCGCTGCAGGGCGTGTGGATATCTCGAACGTCCCTATCCTTCTTGCGATCGCAACAGTGTCATTCTTGTCGAATGAGATCAATGGCCTGAGTATAGGATACTTTGAAGCCCTTGAGGTGACAGTCAAGTTCGGAAGCGTCTGGGAAGCGACCTGTCCAAGGTTCTCGCCTGTGATGATGCCGACGGCATTCTCAGAATCCGCGAGCTTGGAGGCGATCCTGAACATCATGCGCTTGCACAAGATACAGGCGAGCTTTCTTTCGGTCTTTTCAGCAATCTCAACAAGATTCCTTCCATGCTCTATAATATAAGGGGCACCGACCTGTCCAGGGTGAAGCTCCCCCAGCCTATCGATCAGATCAAGCGCCTTTGTCCTGTCCTCTTCATCAGTGAACGGGCAGTTGTCGCAGTACACAGGCACTATATCAAAACCCTTTTCAAGCACACGATGCGCTGCCACAGGACTGTCAATGCCTCCGGATGTCAAAGCAATTAGTCTCATGAACCTGAATTTGGACTCGCAAATTTAAATAATATCTCAACTCAAATGGGTCAAAACATTTTTTAAAGAAGACGTATTATCAAAGTATATGAAACGGCTGCTCGCCCTGCTGCTTATGACAGGTGTTGTTCTTGCCCAGGCCCCGCAGTTTTCCACATACCATATCTCTCTTTCAATAGACCAGACCGTAGAAGAGGAGTTCAGGTTCTCACTTAACAACCCATATGAGGAGCCATTGGAAGAGATAGAGCTTTTCTTTGCCTCAGAGCCAAGGAACGTGCAGGTCAAGCCAGAGGCAAGCCATATACTTGAGAGAGTGGGTGATGGCTATCTTTTGAAGATAAGCCTTGAGCAGCCGATACTGGCAGGAGACAAGCTTGATGCAAGAGTGAGCTTTGACACAGAGAACTGGGCCGAGCCGATAAACAGAGGAATGCTCTTCTCCTACTCATATCTCCCTGAGGCAGACATAGAGGAGCTCAGCATCTCGCTCAAGCTTCCCAAAGGAGCGGTCTTCTCACTGGACGACCTGGAAGGGCAAAAAGCATCAGTCTCACCTGCACCTGACTCTGTATCCACAGACGGGGAACGCGTGATACTTACCTGGAAAAAAAGCAATGTGAAAGAAGGGGAGATAGTCTCGCTAATGGTCATATATTCCACGACCCGCTCATATTCAATCCTCTACTTTATCCTTGGAGGGGTCCTTGGCGCATCAGGGGTATGGCTCTATCTGAAGAGCAAGGAGAAGGAGAAAAAGAAGAAGATGATATCAAAGGTAGTGCCTCTCGCACTCTCCAGCGATGAGAAAATCGTTTATGACATCTTGACTAAGGGAGAGACGACACAGGAAGAGCTAAGGAAGCAGATAGGATACTCAAAAAGCAAGATAAGCAAGCTTGTCAGGAACCTTGAGATGAAAAAACTGGTGAAAAAGACACCATACAGGAAAACCAACAAGTTGAAACTGAGAAGAATCTAAAAAAATAAAAAAGCAGGGGAGCACCCCTGCATCAATTCTATTGGTTCATGGCAGCAGTGTCGTCAGTGTTTGCTGTGTCAGCGGTGTTCTCGATGTTGCTGCTTTCAACAATGCCTTGTCTTCCTGCACGCACGACAGCGCTCACCACCTTTCTTCTGAGTTCTACCTTTCTGAGCTCTTGCCTGACCTCTTGTCTGATGCTCTCTATGCCGCGCTCTCTGATCTCATTCCTGATCCTTTCAACCTGCTTGTTGTAGTCTCCTGAAAGGACATTCCTCTGTATCTTCACCGCAGCCAGTGCATGCACTCTTGCGGCAGTTGCCTGACCAAAAGCACGTCCATAGGTCTCATTGTCAAGGGCAGTGTTCGCAAGCTTATACTTCTCTTTTGCAAGCACGAGAAGCCTTGAGGCGGCTATGGTAGTGGTGTTAGCCTCGTCTGTCACATTTATGACCTCTTCAGCCTTTGTGATCGCGCTGTCAGCAGCCTCGATCGCAGCAAGCGCCCTGTCCGTGAGGTTCTCTTTCACTTTTGTCACGTCCTCGACTTGGGCGTCGGCAAGCTCATTGTCAAGAGTGGTCTCATTCGAGTCAGGTGCAAGATACATCCTTGCCTTCTTCACCTTCCAGAGCGTGAGTCTCTGCTTGACAACGTCAGGAACCTGGTCCTTTTTCATGTAGAGTACAGGTATCCTTAGCTGCTTTGCCTCGATAAGCCTTCTTCGCATCTCCGCGGTATCATCCCCCTGGATAAGCATGACATCAGAGGAGTTACCCCAGAAATGCGTGGCGATCTCTACAGCGGTCTCATACCTGTCCTGGCCCATCACCCGGATGACTGTTATGTTCCTTTCCCTGAGCCTTTCTCTTATCCTGTTCTCAAGGGCATGCGGGATCGCTGCCGGACCTCCAACTATGACGATCTTGGATGGGTTCTTTGCCATCAGCGCTTCAACAGCGGCCTCATTGTATTCGCCCCAGGCGGTCGATATGACACTTGCTCCTGAGTTCTCAGCAGCTGATTCAGCGGCAGTGAGGTCAGCTTCATTGTCGCTTGACAATATCACAGCGTCAGAGTAATCCTCCTCAGACGCGTCTTCTGCGAACGCTCCTACTGAAAACAGCAGCAGACTGAGCAATATATATTCTTTCATTTTATCACCTCCTGATACTTTTTCATGCCGATGGTATGTATCCCGGATATATTAATGGATTTCAATGGACCGTCCCACTCATGGCTGTAAATAGGAAGAAAAAGGCTTTTTTTCCGCTGAATCGGTCAGAAACCGTTCATTTGCGTTTTTCCACCCTTGAGCGCCCGGTCCATGCTACCTGGGCTGTAGCCTTCAAGGTCAAGGGTGATATATGAGTAGCCGAGTTCCTTGAGACCTGTGATCATCTCATCTCTCTTTTCAAGTGCCAGAGGGAACTCTGCAGGATCAAGCTCAATGCGTGCCAATACATCATACTCCCTCACTCTGGCGCCAGAGAAACCAAGAGAGCGCAGCAGGGCCTCGGCAGAGTCCACGCGCTGGATGCGCTCCCTGCTAAGCCTTGTGCCATAAGGGATCCTTGAAGCAAGGCATGCCATTGAAGGCTTGCTCCAGTTCGAGAGGCCTAAGGACCTGGCCATCTCCCTGATATCCTTTTTCCTGACCTCTGCATCAGCAAGAGGGCTGATGATGCCAAGCTCTTTTGCCGCAAGCATGCCAGGCCTGTGCTCTGACCTTTCAGAGAAGTTGCTGCCGTCAAGGAGGACAGTGTCTTTGCTGATGCTCTCCCTTATCTTTGAGAAGAGCATCCTCTTGCAGAAATAGCATCTGTCAGGACCATTTGCTGCGACCTCTTTGTTCGCAAGGACATCCGCGCGGAGTATAGTGTGCTCTATCCCTATCTCGCTGGCCATGTTCTCCGCATTCTCCAGCTCACTCTGTGCAAGGAGCATGGAATCAATGGTCACTGCCAGAGAGGTTCTGCACTCCCTTTTGGCTATCGCAGCGACAACAGAGCTGTCAACACCGCCTGAGAAGGCTATTGCCACCTTTGGATGTTTCCTGATATCCAAAGACAGCTCTTCCGTGAACTTATCTATCCGGCCAGAATTCATACACTTATAAATAGGTCGCAAAACTAATAAATCCCTATGAGCAAGCCTGAGGGGAACTTGGAGCCTGAGGCCATGGATGAGCCTGAGACAGAGGAGGAGCAGGAAGCCACAAAAGAGCAAGAGCACTATTTCACGGAAAAGCCAAAGAGCAAAAAGACATACGGCCTGATAGTGGCGACTATCAGGGGAGCACAATATGAGTTTATCACCTGTTCAGGGGTCTTTTCCCATAAAGCCGTGGATAAGGGCACGTTCCTCCTTGCAGAGAGCATGCAGGTCCCTGAGGAAGCGGACGTGCTTGACCTTGGCTGCGGGTATGGGGTGATAGGGGTCGTTGCTGCAGGCCTCACTAAAGGCAAGGTATTGTTCTCGGATGTGAACTATCGCGCGGTCAGTCTTGCAAAAAGGAACATTGGACGCAATAGCCTGGAGAATGCAGAGGCCAGGAAGAGCAGTTTCTTTGAGAACATACCTGAGAAGTTCGATGTGATACTCCTAAACCCTCCTTTCACAGCAGGCATGGACATAGTATTTAAGCTTCTCGAAGATTCAAAGCAACATTTAAATCCAAATGGCACCATACAGATAGTGGCAAGGCATCAGAAAGGCGGGGCCAGGCTGGAAGAGAAACTCATGGAGTTGTTTGGCAACTGTGAGGCGATCGCAAAGGCCTCAGGATACAGAGTATACATTTCAAGACTAAAATGAACCTTACAGACTATATCTCAAGCTTTTTAGCAGAAGAAGAGAGCACCTACGAGAGGATAAAGCAGGATTTCAACTTCTATAAGTGCATCAGGTATTTCGGTCGCGCAGTGACCCTTTACGAGATCGTAAACCTTTTCATGGGCCAGGCAGCGAAAATGGGTGTTGACCTCTCAAGGGAAAAGGCATATATTGCAGTGACCCATGCGATGAACGCGCAGCTTTTCAATGAGGATATCATAGCAAGAAAGCTTGAGGAATACAGCCCGAACCTTGAATACGCGGTCAGGCGCGAGATAAAGAAGAAGGGGGAGAAATACTTTGGGAATGAACTGAGCGTGATAATCCCCAAGTCACTTGAATTCTCATATGAGCGTCTCTTCAGGGAATACTATACCACACGATTTCTCGCGATGACCCATCCGGCCACTGCCATAAAAAAGACGAGAGAGAACCTTGAGCCTGAGCTGAGACACGCTGTGGAAGGTGTTGCTGAAGCGGCCATGGATGGGGAAACTCTCACATTCCTTGCCTCCTTTTACATGGAGACCATGAGCAAGCCGTCTTCACAGGCAAGATATGAGTTCGCGGATAAG
>JAIVYC010000014.1:0-8700 GCA_048635645.1 Sulfurovum sp.
CATTTATTTCCTAATGATCGATTGGCACAAATTGCTACTTTAATAAAAGATTCTGGTAATAATATAGAAATATGGGATAAAGGGAATATTAATGAATTAATTTCATGGGGGAAAGAACATATACAGCAATTAGGTGATTTAGCATTTTATGAATATAAAAATAGTTATTTAGATTATATAAAAATTGAAGCTCAAAATATTATTTCAAAAGAATTTGATATAATATTTTTAAATCTCTGGCAGGGGAGTGGTTTTAAATTTTCAATGGATTTGGCAAAAAATCTCCCATGCCTTTCCCACCTATAACACCATCAACAAACCTGAAAAGGGATGCATTTTTGATATCTGAACCTGAACACATCCAGCAAAGAGCATTCAGGAAATGCAATGCCTGTTCATCAGGGATATACTTTTTGATGTAATCATATGCTGAATGATCCTTGTATCTTTCTGTGCCATCCCGCCCAAGAGAAAGAAAATCAAAGAACATCCTAAGGAACCCGATCTTTCCTTTCCTGCTAAAAAGGCCTGTGCTAAGGAGAGAACCAATGCCTTCAGGCAAAGGATTTGGAGTTCCCTTATAGACAAAATTATAGGTCTTATGCGAAGTGAAATCTTTATCAAATACGTCTTCCCCAAGATACTTCCTCATCAACTGCGGAAGCTCGCCCTTCTCTGCTCTCGTGAGAAAATGCAGGCCGGTATCCACCTGATACCTATCGACATTATAGGACCCGAAAGAGCCTCCCGGGTGATCGTTCTTCTCATAAATGACAGGCTCGAATCCCTCTTTCTTCAGGATAAGGCCTATGCACAGACCACCCATCCCTGCGCCGATAATGACCGTTTTCATCCTGGAGAAGATGCCTCTTTCGGCTTATATCTTTTTTTATAAGATAGACCTTAGGATTAGCATGCCTGAAGAAACAATTGAGCCAAAAGAAAAGGACCTGGAGCTCTCAGAGCGCCCGAAGAAGAAAAGAAGGCCTGTCTACAGAAAATACAGGAAAAAGAAGAAAGGAACGATCGTCATCTGACCTGGCGACCGAGGAATCCTCAATCATAGGGAACCTATTTAAATCTCTAAACCCAAATGATTCGTAGGTGATATAAATGGAATATGAGCTGACCATAAAAGAGCTTGAACATGAAATGACAGAACAGGAGAAAGAAATGACCCCTGTATGCATTGACGCTCGAAAGAAGGCCAAGAAGGCCTCAAGGTTAGCACACACCAAGTGTTCCAAGAACTTAAACTCTTTTTCTCCCTTTTCAAACTTTTTCTCTTCAAAAATGCCATGCGGCGGAGCCTAAAGGCCCTGTTTTTGAAGTAGGGAAATCTATCAGGCTCATTAAATAAGCCTTTTCTCACCAGTGATCTTCTGTATCTCTGTAATATCCTGCGTCGCTTCAAGGCAGCCAAGATATCTTTTTGTTTCGTCTCTCACAGCAAAGTAACGGATGTATACCAGGCGGTCCTTTAGACCGATCCAGAACTCCTCAGAATCCTTTTCCCCTTTTTTGAAAGCCTCAAGGATGGCATTGACCTTATCAAGGCTTTTTGGAGGATGACAGTCCTGGACCCTCCTTCCTATCACCTGAGAGCTCCTTGCAAATATTCTTCTGCCGTTCTTATTGAAGTATCTGACCGTGTCCTCTGCGTCAATGAAAGAGATCTCTACAGGAAGAGTGTCAAGCAGAAGATCAAGGACATCGTCTGGGATCTTTCCGGTCATATGTTGGTTTAGGCAAGGGCAGGATATATAGTTTATTTATCAGATAAAAATGCCGAAGGAGGGATTTGAACCCTCGACTTCGAGATTATGAGCCTCGCACTCTAACCAGTCTGAGTTACTTCGGCATTCAGGCAGTTTTTTACGGTTTATCGATTATAAGCTTTTCCACAATTCAAAACAGAAGTATTTGAACCTCTTCGGTTTTTCTTTTCAGGGACATTCTGAACAATCTCAGCGCAAAGACCTTGGCACGATCTTTTTCGATCCTGGCATATTCCGAGAACTTTCCTCCCAGCTTTCCCTTTTTTAGCTCATAATCTAGGAAGAATCCTTCATACAAGTATCCGAAGGTCCCAAAGAAGAGGCCCATGCCATAGGAGGGTGAGAATATTTCGTTCCTAGTATAAAAGAACTCCTCATCAGTGTCACTGAGCTTTGTGATCTCCTTTTGTATCTTCTTTATCCCTAGTTTGTCAAGGTTCGCTGAGGTGTCATAGGGGTGCGTGTGGTACAGTGCAATGATCCTTTCTCCAAGCCCTTTATTTTCAAGCATCCTTTCTATGGAGCTAAAAGCCTGAAGAAATCTTTCTTTATTAACTATCTCGATCCTGCCTTGCGCGGAAGGGTGTTTCCCTGTCCTAAAACCCTTTTCATCCCCTTTGATCCTGATCTCGCTTTTAACTCCTATCTCGTCCCCCTTCCCAAGGTCCGAAACCCTGGTGACAATAGCCCAGTCCTTATATTTCCTGTTTTTCTTCAGTTTTCCTATTGAGTCTAATGATATCTTATATTCGCTTTCTTTGTTTATCTTTTTTATCTTTGCCTTGTCCAAGTCATTAATAGGTAGTCCAATAAAGATCCCAACGATCTCCTTTCCAAAGTGACCGAGCGAGGATCTTTTAAGGTATTCCAGAAAGACCTCAGGAACCAGCAGACCTTCCATCTCATACGTCCAGTGTCTATTCGCTTCTGTCATGTATCCACTATCTATTTAAACCCTCATCTTTAAATCGTTTCTATGGAGCACTATTCCCGGCCTTCCATGGAAGTGAATCTTCCGAGGGTCACGACCGCGTTGATCCTGATCTCCGGGCTTGTCTTTATGCTTGAGGCATTGTCCCCGTTCTTTATCAGAGCATTTGTGCTCGTACCCTCTCTTGTGTCCTCCCAGCCATGGAGGCTCCTGACCCATATTTTCCTGCATGCGAATACAATGCATCTTTTCAGCAATATGTTCGTGCTTTTCCTTTTCGGCTCATACCTTGAGAGGATAATAGGCGAAAAAAGATTCCTCAGGCTTTACCTTTTCTCAGGCCTGCTGGCAGGGCTTGGACAGGGCTTCTCATCCTCAGTGCCAAGCCTTGGAGCAAGCGGCGCTGTCTTTGGAGTGGTCGGCATGCTCGCGCTGCTCAGGCCCAGGATGATAATATACGTCTATATGATGCCAATGCCAATGATAGTGGCGGCCATAGGATACATGTTCTGGGAGTACCTTTTGATAAATTCACCAGATGGCATAGGGCATGCAGCCCACTTTACAGGAGAACTCGTCGGCATCATCTATGGGCTCTACTGGAGATGGAAATATATGAGAGGGTCAGAGGAAGAGACAGGCAGTATCTATGAGTGATCTTTTGCTTAACCTATAGATCAATCCCAACTCTCTATCCATGACCTCAGCTTTCTTCGACCCTGCCCCCTCCGATCACCTTTAGACCCTTGGAATCCTGATTTGCAAGGACCGCCTTTGCCTTATGCTCATATGCGATCTTTTTCTGCATCTTCAAAAGCATTTTTTCACCCTGGATCCTCTCTATCTGGCAAGGGCAATATTGCATCCCAATGGAAAGAAAGACCATCTGCCCATCAAACAGGTCCTCTTTGTAATAGGAGCTTTTCCTGAAGCTGACCAATATTTTATCTCCTGAGCGCACACTTGCCTTCTCTGAGAGAACAGAGCCTCTTGAAAGCTCATCTGCTTTCACTCCCTTGAGAGAGACACCAACCCTTGAGCCGCAAGCGGCAGAGGACACATCAGTGTCATGTATCTGGATGGACCTGATCAAAACCTCTTTTCCAAGAGGCATTGCCTCAAGCTTTGCGTATTTCTCAAGCACACCTCTTTTAACGATACCAAGAGCAACAGTGCCAACGCTCTTAACATCAAAGAAATGATCGATCTCAACTTTCACAGGCCCTTCTTTTTTCTCAGGTGCCAGGCCATTGATGTTCTCGATAAGGGATGCATAATCCTTTTCTGAGCGAACGTATTTTTCAACGACGGTTCCCCTGATGATGGGTGCAAGTTCCTCGATGGAGATGCCTTCAAGGACAAGGATGCCCTTTTCAAGACCAAAAGAATCAAGCGCAACTATGATCTCCCCAAGCTCCCGTGTGATCGAATCAACATACAATACCGCAATATCAGCGCCTCCAATACACTGCAGCAAAGAGGATAGTTTATCAGGATATGAGCGAGGGACAAAGAAAGTGAAGGAGTCCTCTCCGATCTTCCTATTGTAAATATGGATGTCCGACTCAGTTCCTTTTTTCCCAAGAATCCCTGCCAACTCATTGTTGTTCAATATGCAAGCCGTAACTGACATAGTCTACAATTCATCTAATAGGTATAAATGGGTTTTCTGCTATGCGATGAGCCTGTAAGCCCCGGCAGATATCAGGGTCACCAGCACCCCGGCAACCGCCACGCCAACAGCGATCGATCTGAACGCATGTTTCTTTTCGATCTCAAAGATGTAAGCGGCAAGAGTTCCTGCATATGCGCCGGTGCCTGGAAGAGGGACCGCAACAAAGAGCCCCAGACCCAGAGACCCATATCTTTTGACATGCTTATGCGTCTTGGTATGCACCTTCTCCAGCACCCGTTTAACTATGTTTAGATGTGCAAAGTAAGGGTAGATATGGTCCATGAACAGGAAGATCACAGGAATTATCAGGATATTCGCCATAGTGCAGATGAGAAAAGCCTCTATAGGAGCCAGGCCTTTGGCAATTGCCACAGGTATCGCACCTCTTAGTTCAATATAAGGCAACACAGATATCGCTGCCACGGCAAGTATTAGTGTTATGCTCTCCATCTTATGACTCCCATAAGATCGATGATATATGAACTTGGCGCATCCGAAAAACCTTGACGGAAAACAAGCCTCAGGTGAGATTCGAACTCACGACCTTTTCCTTACCAAGGAAACGCTCTACCAGGCTGAGCTACTGAGGCAAAGAATTCTAAGAAGAATAGGACATACTAATTTAAATTGTTTTCTGGCTCAGGACTAGAGCGCCTTTTTCAGCTTCTCTATCTTGATCTTCTTTTTGCATCCCTGGCACTCAAAGCTGAAAGGAGGCCTTTTGAACGGTATCTCCACAAGGCCCTGATAATCGCAATTCGGTTTAGGGCAGGTATACTCTATCCGCGCGATATCAGAACCCTTTTCAACAACCACGAGAGCCCTTCCATGCCCGCCTGTCCTCCTATCTATTATGGCCCTTTTTGTATAGTACCTGAAATCCGCCATGGTCTTGTTCGAGAAATCAATGTTTAGCTTATTGGAATCTGCCATCTTGTCTTTTATTTGTAGCGTTCGAGTTTATTAAGGTTTAGTTTTTTGATTGGGATAGGAACTGCTCTTGGATGCAAAGAACGTTGGCGGAAAAAACATGCGGGGGGCAGGATTTGAACCTGCGAAGCCACTTGGCACAGGATCTTAAGTCCTGCTCCTTAGACCCAACTCGGATACCCCCGCAGATATCACAGAGTAACAGATACTCTATTCTTTTCCTGAGAACTATAAATAAATAGCCACCGGCCTATAACTTGCCTGTTCTTCTCTTTCTCTGGCGCGCGAGCTTTCTCTGTTTTTTCTTGCGCCATTTCCACCGGCATTTTCTTCTTTCGGTTTTTTTGTACTTATAGGACCATTTTACCATTTTGGATCATAGAAACTGCACATTGAATGCGTTATGTTTTCTCTTACTCAATTGAGTGAAACACTATATAAACATTTGTTTCAGGAAAAAAATAGAATCGATGCCCGCCAGCTGCGGGCACCCAATTAGCACTTTTGAGTTGTTTATGATCAAAGGTGTGCTATGTCTTTGTCTTGGACCGTGCTCCTTTTGTTGGCCTTGGCTATCTTAGCTGCTTTAGTCGCCAGTTCCAAGGCTTTCTTGTTGAAAGCATCCGCCGCTGAATCGCTTACACGGACAGCACCAGCTGACTTTATAAGCCTCTTGATCGCAGCTTTTGGCAATGTAACTTTCTGTTTTAATCCAGCTTTCTGTTTTTTCGCCATTTGAAATCACCTCTTGACTTAAAGGAATTGCCCATACTATTTAAAGATAGCGGAAAAACGCAGGAAACGAGGGTTTTAGCCCTATTGGGAGAAGCTCCCGGGAAAGAAAAATACAAATGCCCCCGGTGGGATCGGTGAACAGCCCTTTTTAGTCTACAAAGCGGGTCATACTTTGAGCTGTAACTGCTGCACGCCGACAAATTTCAGAGGGTGAATATCTTCATTTGTCTCAATACATACCTGTATCGCTTCTTTAACTCTTTCCATGGCCTGTTCAACGGTATTGCCCTGAGTATGGCATCCAGGGATATCAGGAACTTTGGCTATGTAGAGTCCTGTTTCATCCTGCTCGATAAGAACTGTGAGATTTAATGTGTTGTTTTCCATGATAGAAATAGTGACCTCTGTGATATTTAAACGTTCTCACAAGATTAGGCTTGGGAGAGACGAAACCTTTGGAAAAGGAGTATGCCCCCGGCGGGATTTGAACACGCGTCGCAGCCTTGAAAGGGCTGTATGCTTGACCGGGCTACACTACAGGGGCACTACTTAGAAGTAATCAAGGTCTAGGTTTTTAAAGTATAAACAAGTTGCTTTATAAGTTTTGTCCTGGTCTCCTCTCTTTTGGTTCACTCTGTTTCAAGGATCTGGGAAAGGCCATACATCGAGTCTGGCTGGTCTTCCACGAACTTGTATGCACAGGCAATGGTCTCATTTACAGAGAGGACCGAAATGTATATAGGCTTTTTAAAAGCATCACGCTCACTCGTAAGATATGTGCTTACCTTTAGTTCAGTGTTCTCAAATCTTCTGAGGTCAAAGCCGGTCCTTAAGCACGCGACATTTAGGAGCTTTAAGGGAAGATATCTATCGATCTCGTATCTGGAGGGCATGCTAATCGAATCATTTGCGGTCAAGTTGATGACAGTTATCTCATATGTTTCAAGGAGCTGCGAGAGAGAATCATATGTTATCTGGACCCTTATGTTCTGTTCTGTTGTGTTCTCCACTGATATGTTCTCTGTTGGAGCAGGGGCTTCAGCTTTCTTTTCCGAGTAAATATAGTAACCGAGGATAATAATGAACAAAAGGACCAGAAGCCCGAGGACAAGAGCTATCTTTTTCTTCAGCATTTTGGAGTTCATGCTTTTGAGGAGGGGATTGGGTGTAATGATGTCCGCGCTCTTGTGAAGGGGTTTTGGCATAAGAAAGGTTTAAAACTCAAGTATATAAAATAGGTATAGATGAGAAGAGATCCGGCTGATCAACATGGATAAGAAGATCGGGAATATACTGCATGAGGCCCCCGCACTTGTTCTGCTCATGGTCCCGTTCCTTCTATTGATGCTTTTCCTGTTCCTCTTCCTCAGCATGCTCCCTTATGGGCTCTTATACAAGGCAGTGTTCATACTCCTGCTCGCAGGCGCAAGCATATTCTCAAGAGGGATAGAAGCCTGGCAGTTCGGCGTTGAGATACATCATTTCATCCTATTTGGGGTGGTCTATGTCTTTGGCATATGGTGGGCATTGCTCTTTGTTACTGTCACTTCCCTTGCCAATATACTCATGGTGCTTTTCGTGAGAAGCCACATGTTCATACATACCATGCTGGGGCCGCTGCTGCAGACACTGGAGCTGCTGCTGGTCGCGATACTTTTATGGATATATACCGCTCTCTCTGGCGGAGTTTTCACGCAGGGAGATGTGCTTGCAATAACAAGCATCATAATCATAGGCACGGCGGTCGAGAAGCTGCTCTGCCACAAATTTGCAGGCGTTGACCTTGGCAGGCTCTCGACCGCGACAGTAGTGGCGGCTATCGTGAACTATAATCTAATGCTTTATATGGGCGCGAGATACCTAGCCTTTTTGAACTCTCTTTAGACTATTTGAGCTCTCTCTAGACGATTTCCAGCATCCTTAATATGCAGATGTTCTGCGCGAGCTGGAGACGGGTCCTTGCATGAGACTTGTCACATTTAATGCAATTCTTGGCCCTGCACCTTCCGCATTTGATGCTTTTGAGGACAAGCGAAACAAGCGTCTTTATCCTGTTGAGATATATCTCTTCAGACTCTATCTTTGAGCTTCGCATGAAGTTCTTGAGTATCTTCAAGTGACTTATGCTCTCTTTATAATGCGTCTTGTCAAGGTAGTTCATGCTTATTATGAGGGAGGTGTATAGTCTTATGTAATAGATGAAAACAGCCTTCTCTGACCTTCTCCTTTCCTTTGCTATGCCTGAGATAAGGCTTTCAAAAGGCAGCTTTTCCCTCATTTTAGGATCCTCTCCAAATTTCCTCCAAGAATATCCTTTATGCTGTTGGTGTTCAATCCAAGGGCTACCGCCACGCTGACAATGCTCTGCACAGCGAAATTGATCTCCCCATATGGGATATCAGAGCCATAGAGTATCCTCTTTGGATTCATGCGTTCCATCAGGAAGAAAAGATCGTATAGCTTCACCACAGACGTGTCAAAGAACACGTTCTTGTTCTTGAATACAGAGTCAAGCACATTGACGATATCAACGAATGCGCTGTGCCCGAGGATTATCTTCAAGTCAGGATACTCCTTGATAATGCTCAGGAGCTTGTCAGTGTTGTCCTCAAGCCCGAAGCCGACATGCATGAGCATTGGAAGACCTTCCA
>JAIVYC010000015.1:0-8688 GCA_048635645.1 Sulfurovum sp.
AGGCCCTGAAGGCCTTGAGGAACTGGTGAACAAGGCAGAGGATATACTCAAGGATGCTGAGGTGCAGAAGGAAAAAAAGCTTGTGATGCGATTCCTTGACCTTCTTGCAAAGGGAGGGAACGTCACATATGGGCTTGACAATGTCAGGAAGGCCTGCGATGCCGCAGCGGTCGAGACGATACTGATCTCCGAAAAACTTGATTCGTCAATAGCAGATGAGTTCATGGAAAAGGCAGAAGCCATAGGCGCGAAAATGGAATTCATTTCAACAGAGACAAAAGAAGGCGAGCAATTCTACCAGATGAGCGGAATAGTCGCATTCCTAAGGTACAAGCTGGAATTCTGAGCTCTTTGAGCATTCTGCCGTTTAGCAACCTATAAATATTTCACGCAATTCCTATACTAATAGAGTGTACAGATTAAAACTTGGTCTTTGCGTTTTGAGCGTTTTCTTGCTACTTTTTGTGCTCCCTGTCTCAGGAGTCGAGTGCCCAGCGCTTGAGCTAAAGGACAACATGCAGACAAAACAGCTTGTGATAGCAAAGCCGACCCTAGAATATGATACCATAAGCTCAAGCATTTCCTGCCTGCCAGACGACTTTCTGGAATTCGCCAGGGAGAACAACATAGGCTTTCCGATAATCTGCTATTCAGGATGTCCAAGATACAGTGTGATAGGATATACCTTCCTGCAAGAGGGCAACAACCTGAAAGGCGCGCTTCCATGCGGGCATGCAGGAGACCAGGTAAGCGTTACTTTCACTATATTTGACACCAACTACTCCTCTGACACCTTCAACGGTACGGTAAGATACACAGGGACCTCTGACTCGATCCCGCTGGAGTCCTGCAAAGGATATACCGGACTTAAGGTCACATCGGTCGGGCCGGATGCGACGCAGAGGAGCAGGCTGGTAGAGATAACCGCAGAGACAAGCGAGAACGCGAGATGCAGGTGGAGCGATATAAACGAGAAGTACTCCTTCATGACAAGGCAATTCTCCACAGGAGAAGGCACCAAACTGCACTCAACAAAGATAACCGTACCAGAAGGAGAGTCAACCCGGTATATAAGCTGCATGGATGTGTTCGGGAACCAGATGATAAAGGCAGAACCATTGAAATTGAAGGTATCGATCCAGAGGTTCAAGGGAGAATGCAGTGACACAGACGGCGGGAAGGACCCGTTCGTTAAAGGCGTTTGCATGGACCAGGAAACAGGAGATCAGCAATGGATGGACTCATGCACAGGAAAAGGAGACGTAGTGGAATCCTTCTGCGGAGAGGAAAAATGCGAGTTCGAGACCATAACATGCGAGAGATCCAACTGCGTCGATGGTGCGTGTCTGTCTGACACAGATGAAGATGGAGTGCCTGACGGTGATGACCTCTGCCCTGGAACAGAGAAAGACGCTGAAATAGATACAAGAGGATGCGCAGAGGAGCAGCTCATTGAAGCAAGGATAATGTACACGACAGTTGAAAGGGTCAGTTACAGGCAAGGAGAAACAGCTGTTTTCACAATAAAGATCAAGAACACAGGCGTTGAACAGATAGAACATCTATGGGCAGGTCTTGACATATATTCACCTGAGGGCGTCAGGCTCTACAGGACAAAAACACCAAACGCATCAGACGGGGCAATGCAGTTCGACACAGATTGCAGAGGAGGATACCTTCCGCCTGGAGGCGTCAGAGAGTGCAAGACAGAAGCGCAATTCTCAGCCCTCTCTGAAGGGGACTATATTGTAAGGTCAGCCATATGGAACGATGTTCCAGGAACCCCTGACACACTTCTTGCAGGATCAAAGACAGCGTTCATTATCATGTCAAGCCTTTTGGAACCGATAATCGTGACAGGAAATATCACCGATCCCTCAGGAGAGCCAGTATATGACGTCCAGGTGATGGTCATGGACCCATCGGGCGGACATCTGGCCGATGCCTTTTCGAATCGCACTGGAGACTACAAGCTTTCACTGCCGCCGTACCCGGTCAATCTGAGCTATTCAAAGGAAGGGTATACCCTGGTCGGTATAGAAATAAACACGCCAAAAACAGAGGTCAGAGATGTGGAACTCAGGCTTGAGACATCCCCCCCTGAAATAAGCGAACCAAGCCCGACAGGGACAACAGAAAGCACCACGGTCGTGATGTCTGTGAACACAGACAAGCTAGCCCTTTGCTCATATAGCAAGGAACCAGACACCCCCTATTATGACATGGATCTGAACATGCTTTCATCAGACTCAGGCAAGACACATTCAGCAAGGCTCTCTGACCTTGCAGGCGGAAGCCATACCTATCACATAAAGTGCGTGACCATAAGATACGATGAAAAACAGAACAGATACATAAAGGCGGACCATAACGAAGAGGACTTTACACTTTCCTTTAGCGTAGGTCCTGGAACACAGGCACAGGAAGAAGAGCAACCAGAGGGGGATTGCAGGATGCAAGGCGGGATGATATGCAACAGACCATCAGAATGCTCTAGAGAATACACCCCGGCAGCTGATACCAAAAGATGTTGCAAGGGGTTCTGCTATAATGCCGAGGCAAACTGTCTCTCAGACGGGCGTTTGATACCAAAGGGAGAGACCTGCCCTGATGGGAGAACCTGCGAGTGCTACGCAGGAACCTGCTCCTGCAAAGACACCGTCGAAGCAAGGAAAGTTGAGGCAAATACCGAGGTCTATGTGAGCCTTGACAGTGAACTGCTTTCAGCAATAAAAGAGGGAAAGATAGTGACCATATCCCCGATACTTGCAGTCCCTTTACAGGAAAGACATTGCCTTGAGGAATCCGCAAGGCTTGCGAACATGCGCTATCTAGAGCGTGCAGGGGACTACATCTATGTCGAGTTCGAACCCGTCAATATAACCGAGAGATCGACCACATACTCTTTCAAGTATGTCGAGCAGAAAGATTGCGAGGACAAATATACAATATACACAAAGGCGAAGGTGACGAGATGAGCTTCAAGATATCTAAAGGGAAAACAGCAGTGTCTGCAGTGATACTTGCGGTCTTCTTTCTATTTGTACTTGAGATCTTCAGCGGGGGAGAAGTGAGCGATGCGACAACCCAGGACTCAACACAGGCCGAGCAGTGTAAGATGCTCTGCGATCAGATAGCAGAGTGTTCACAAGAGAGGATAATAGAGTTCAATCTCGCTGGATGCGCAGAAGAATATCCCTGTCAGAAGGAGAAGGAATGCACAACAATAAAGTGCAGCGGCAACCCACCTGATGAAATAAAAGAAGCCCTTGGCTGCTGACCTTTTCGAATCTAGCTATAAGTAAACTATATCAAAGTTGCAGCTCCAAATAATCAAATATGTGCCTTGCAACCCCTGGAAGAGTTCTGGAGATAAGAGGAGAAACAGGAACCGTCGATTTCAATGGCGTGATACGAAAGACAAACCTCTCGCTTGTTGACTGCAAGAAAGGAGACTACATACTGGACCACGTAGGATTTGCGATACAAAAGATAGATGAAAAACAGGCAGAGGAGATGCACAGGCTTCTGTATGAAATATGAAAAGATATCTTGATAAGATCCGGTCTCTTGCAGAAGACCTTCCTGAGACAAGCATAATGGAGGTCTGCGGCGGACACACGAACACAGTAGTGAAATACGGGATACGCGAGATACTCCCTTCGAACATAAGGCTTGTCTCAGGCCCAGGATGCCCTGTCTGTGTTACAGGCCAGCATGATATAGACTCGATAATAGAACTTGCACTTGCAGGGGAAAAAATAGCCACCTATGGAGACATGCTCAGGGTGCCAGGCTCAAAGATGAGCCTTGACAAAGCAAGAGAAGAGGGCGCTGACATCAAAATGATATCAACTGCCACCCAGGCGCTGGAATGCAAGCAGCGCATATTTTTCGCCATAGGATTCGAGACCACCACCCCAATGACAGCCTATTTACTAAAGAGAGGGGTGATGGTCTACTCGACGCACAAGACAATGATGCCAGCAATGCGCGCGCTTATCAAAGGAGAACTGAAAATAGATGGGTTCATCGACCCAGGGCATGTATCCACGATAACAGGAAGCCGCATATGGGAAGAACTTGACAAACCGCAGGTGATATCCGGATTCAAGCCAGAACAAGTGATCCATGGAGTATGCCTCCTGCTTGAGATGATCCGAAATGGAGAAACAGGCGTGATAAACGACTATAGCGAGGCGGTCACAAAGGAGGGGAATCAGAAAGCAAAAGCCCTGATAAATGAGACCATGAAAAAAACAGACTCAGAATGGCGGGGACTCGGCGTGATAAAAGCCTCAGGGCTTGAACCAAAAGACGACTCGCTCAATGCCAAGATAAGGTATCGGGATATACTCGAGAGAGTGAAGCCACCTGAAAGAACAGCCTGCCGGTGTGGAGAAGTGCTCAAAGGACTCATACAGCCGCGCGACTGCCCTCTATTTTCAAGAGCATGCACACCAGAAGAACCAAAAGGAGCATGCATGGTAAGCAGGACAGAAGGAGCATGCTCAATAGCATACAAGTACCGATGAACATAAAGCTCTCAGAGGGAAACGGCGGGGAAGAAATGCAGGCCCTGATAAAAGAGGTCAGGGAGCAACTTGGAGCGCCTGGCGCATGGACCAATTCAGACAATGACTCTGCGACCATCCGTTTTGGAACTGAATTCCTGCACTTCACGACCGACTCTTACGTGGCAAGCCCCATATTCTTTCCAGGCGGTGACATAGGCAAGATATCAGCCTGCGGAACAATAAATGACCTCGCGGTAATGGGTGCGGAACCGCTCGGCATAAGCCTTTCTCTCGTGCTTGAAGAAGGCTTTGACAGGAAGGACCTTGATAAGGTGCTTGACTCAATATCAGAGGTTTCCAAAGACACGAGAGTCCCGGTGGTCACAGGAGACACAAAAGTAATGGAAAAAGGAAAGATCGACGGGATAGTGATAAACACATCAGGCATTGGAACAGGCAAAGTGATCCTGGATGAAAATATAGAGCCAGGAGACAGCATACTCATATCAGGAGGGATAGGCGAACATGCCATAGCCCTGCTCTCAAAAAGACTTGACTTTGAAACAGACCTACAGACAGACTCAAAACCGCTGATCAAAGAAATGCGCAAGATCAAAGGGGCGATAAAACAGGCAAAAGACATAACAAGAGGCGGTCTAGCATCAGCCCTGAACGAGATGGCAGAAAAAAGCAGGACAGGCATGCTCCTGAACGAGCAGGACATACCAGTGAAGAGACAGGTCCTATCTGCCGCGGAACTCCTTGGCCTTGACCCTTATGAGCTGGCATGCGAGGGCAGGCTTGTTTGCGCATGCAGACCTGAAAACTCGCAAGAAACACTTGACGCGCTCAGGGCATTCAATCCGGAAGCGCAGGTGATCGGTCAGGCAACAGACAAGAAAGAAGTGATACTGAAAACAAGGATCAGCGCAAGAAGACTCCCCAAACCTACAGGGAACCTAGTCCCAAGGATCTGCTGAAATAAAAGAAGCCTGGCCAAAGCTCACCCCGCCATCCCCAGCAGGCACAAGCTCATTGATATGGACCCTGTTCTCGATCATGAACCCTGACATCAACCTATTGTACGCGCACCCCCCGCTGAAAACAATAGGCCTGCCGGATGCTCTTCTTTCCGCGATCAAAAACAACCCTCTGCTTAGATACATTTGAGCAGTAGCGGCAAGCCTGCCTTTTTCCAGGCACCTGTTCTCATACAGGAACTCGAACAAGGGGGTCGTGAGGAGCTCATTTCCCTTGATCACAGGCTCTAACCCATACTCTCTAGAGGAATTGGCCTCAAGAAGCATCGCAGCCCTTCCCTGATATTCCCTGTCATCGCAGAACCCAAGGAACGCAGAAGCAGCATCAAGCACGCGCCCGCAGCTTGAAGTATCAAGGCAATTAAAGCCTTTTTGCAGCATGGCCGAAAGGACGCTTGCCTCTTTAGGCTTGATACCTGAAGCCTTCGCAAGCTCCTCTCCATCAAGGAACCTGCAGAGTATCCCGAAGAGCATCCTTTTTGGATGAAGCGTAGCAGAGTCCCCTCCAATAAGAGGCTGGCGCTCAAGACCTCCGACCCTTTCTTTTCCAATGAACACCTCCCCTCCCCAGGCAGAGCCATCTGTTCCAAGACCGAAGCCATCGCAGGCGATCCCTACAAAATCACTAAGACCCTTTTCCCCTGCAACAGAGAACACATGCGCCAGGTGATGCTGGACCTTTATCAAAGGCACGCCAAATCTTTCGCTAAGCTCTTTTCCATACCTTGAGAGGTTGAACAATGGATTTGGATCGCAGGCAATGAATTCAGGCGAGCAATCCAAGGCTTTCAAGAGACGTTCTGTTTTTTTCCTATAAGAGTCATAAGTCTCAAGCACTCTAGTGTCACCAAGATACTGTGAGAGGGTGGCTTTTCCATTTTTTACTATGCAGACGCTTGCGTTCTCCTGAGCTCCAAGACACAGGCCCTCTTTTGCTCCCTTAAGAGGGATGGACCCAGGCACATACCCTCTGGAGCGCCTGAGCAAAAGAACTTTCTTTTCAATTATCTTGACAACAGAATCATCAATAGGGTTGACTATTTCCCTGTCATGTGAGAGCACATGCGGCACGAACTGCTCATCATCCCTGCTTGTTATCGGTTTTCCAGGGAGGTTTGAGGATGTCATGACCAGAGGCCCTTTGAACCGGTCGAACAAAAGATAATGAAGAGCAGTATAAGGCAACATCACACCGATGGAATCAAGCTCGGAAATGTCCCTGAGCTCTTCTTTGTTTTTTTTCTCAAGCACAACAACAGGTCTCTTATCCGAGAGGAGATGCTTTTTCTCAAGCTGTCCAAGGACAGCTATCTTTTCAACTTCTTCAATGCTCTTGACCATGGTAGCATATGGTTTGTTCTTCCTTCCTGCGATGTCTCTTAACCCTTTCGCGCTTTCGATCCTGCAGGCAAGATGAAAACCGCCGATACCTTTTATCGCGAGGATCTCCCCTGACCTAAGAAGGTCTGCAGCCTCTTTTATCCCTCCACATTCAAGCCCATTTGAGTGCAATCTTATCCTTGGCCCGCATTTTTCACACGCAATGGTCTCGGCGTGATGCCTTCTGTTCATGGGATCTAAATACTCTTTTGCACAGTCAGGACACATATCAAACGAGTTCATGGATGTGTTCCTCCTGTCATATGGGGACTTTTCCAGGATCGAGAACCTTGGCCCGCAGTCAGTGCATGTGATAAAGAAATAACCGTAGCGCTTGTTATGCCTGTCACGCAATTCCTCAAGGCACCTGCTGCACAAGGAGACGTCATAAGGTATCTCAGCAGACCCCTGTCCAGTGCTCTCTTTTATGCTAAAATCAGAATGTTCCCTTTGAACCTCCTTGATATCATAACCATCGACCCTTGCAAGAGGAGGGAGGTCTTTGAGGATGGGCAGAAATCTGTCTTTATCATCAACAACGACCTCAACACCTGAGCCTGTGTTCTTCACATACCCATTGAGCCCAATTTCCCTGCATCTGGAATAGACGAACGGTCTGAAACCGACCCCTTGCACGACGCCCCATATCCTGATGAGATACATGGGTACTTAGTCTGCGTGAAGGTTCATATAAATTGGCAGTTTCAGCTTAGAGTTTGTATGTGTGCCTGTTCTATCTGGTCCTTCTTACCCTTAGGAGAATACCAAAGAAAAGCAGCAGACCAAGGAGACTGAGAAATAATCGTGGGTCTTTTTTGACGACAAACCTGTCATAAAGGCCAGCACTAACGCCGGACCTTTCCGTGACCTCTATTGCAAAGCGCTCAAGAGAGGACTTTTTGGTTTCGCCTTCTTTCCATTCTATCTGTACATCCACAGGGTACTTTTGCGCGGCAGCGTTCTCGTCAACGTTCACATGAAAACCAACAACAGCAGACCCGCCTTTGTCCAGCTCTTCGATATAGAAGGTCTTTCCTGTCGCAAAGAAAGGATATCTTGACACCAGCGAGAGTCTGATATCCTCTGCTTTTTTCTCACCAGTGTTCTTTACATTGATCCTGACAATATTGTCTTTTGAATCCGGGGAGAGCCTTTCTGCCACTATCGCTTCTATCGAGAAATCCGCTTCTTTCTTGCTCTCAATGATCAGGTCTGTTTCCTGTCTGTGCTCGTTTCCATACTCGTCTGAATATGAGAGTTCTGCGGTAATATCATGGAGCCCAGAAGGGGCAGTGTCTTCAAGCTTCAAGGGAACCCAGAGAATGGTGCTTTTTCCGCTTTCTATATCTCCAAGATAGTTCCGCTCAAGCTGGAATGCGATGTCAACATCCTCAGTGTCTTTAAGATCAAGCCAGACATCTTTTGCCTTTCCAGAGCCATTGTTCCATATCCTGATGGATATATTGGCAGCGTCGCCATTTGATATCTCTTCAGGGATCGAGGATGTCATGTCCACGACCATCCATGGAAAGGATAGACAGCTATGAAAGCTCATTTGCCGACCGATATCACCCCGCAGGACCAGTTGACGGCGATGATCGCGCGCAAACAAGTGACTGCTCGTTCGACGATCCTGCCGTTTGCCGACAATGTCGATCTGCTGAGCGACCTCTTTTCTGTCTTGGGTTGTCCCGCTTCACGGTTGGTCGCCATCGGTTACGTAACTCCGGAAGTGGCGCAGGCAGCCGACC
>JAIVYC010000016.1:0-8318 GCA_048635645.1 Sulfurovum sp.
ATGGACTTGACAAATCAGGAAAGGAATACAAGATCATGGTGTTTGACTTTGGAGGGGGAACCCTTGATGTCACAGTAATGGAATTCGGGGACGGTGTCTTCGAGGTCAAGTCAACAAGCGGAGACACCCAGTTAGGCGGCAAGGATATGGACGATGCGATCGTGGACTATCTTGTGGAGCAGTTCAAGACAGAACATGGGACAGACCTAAAGGGGGACTCAATGGCAATGCAGAGACTAGTAGAGGGCGCTGAGAAGGCCAAGATAGAGCTCTCAACAACCCTCGAGACAGAAGTGAACCTTCCATACCTCACAGTAACACCTTCTGGTCCTGTGCACTTCACGTGTAAGCTAAACAGGGCAAAGCTTGATGAGCTTGTTTCCTCAATAATCAAAAGATGCGAACACCCAATGAAGCAGGCGATCTCTGACGCAGACACAAAACCAGATGATATAGACAAGGTGATCCTTGTAGGCGGGCCGACAAGAATGCCCATAGTCCAGAAATTCGTTGAGGATTATGTGGGCAAGAAGCTAGAGCGTGGGGTTGACCCGATGGAGTGCGTCTCAATGGGCGCTGCGATACAAGGAGGCGTGCTTGCAGGAGAGGTCAAAGACGTACTGCTTCTGGACGTGACACCGCTCTCCCTTGGTATAGAGACCCTTGGGGCGGTAAGCACAAAGCTCATAGAGAGGAATACCACGATCCCGACAAAAAAGAGCCAAGTGTTCTCAACAGCTGCAGACATGCAGACAGCAGTGGACATACGCGTCCTTCAGGGAGAGAGAGCGATGGCCGCAGACAATGTGGAACTTGGGAAGTTCAGTCTGGTCGGCATACCTCCAGCGCCAAGAGGCGTGCCTCAGATAGAGGTGACCTTTGACATAGACGCCAATGGCATCCTGAATGTCTCGGCAAAGGACAAAGGAACAGGAAAGGAGCAGAAGATAACCATAACAGCCCCTCACAAACTGAACAAGGAAGAGATAGAGAAACTGGTCAAGGCCTCAGAGAGTTTCGCAGAAGAGGACAGGAAGCGAAAAGAAGCGGTGGAAGTCAAGAACGAGGCAGACACGATAGTGTATACCACAGAGAAGACCCTCAAGGACATGGGCGACAAGGTACCAAAGGACAAAAAAGAGTCCCTTGAAGCCGTTCTGAAAGAGCTCAAGGACGCGATCGCAAGCGGCAAGATAGAGGATATGAAGAGCAGATCCGACACATTGAAACAGAAGATACAAGAGATCGGCGCTGAGATATACCAGAAGGCCCAGGCAGAAGCCGCTGCAAAGCAGCAGGAACAGGAAAAGGCGGGCGCAGACAAGGAGAAGTCCGAAAAAGAGAAAGTAATGGATGCAGACTATAAGGTCAAGGAAGAAGAAAAGAAATAAAAGCCCTTGAGCCATATTAGTCAGGTAAAAGCATGCAGACAAAGAGAGACTACTATGAAATATTAGGCGTCCCAAAGGGGGCTGGCAAAATCGAGATCAAGAAAGCATATAGGAAACTTGCTCTCAAGTACCACCCTGACAGAAGCAAGGACGCTGACGCTGAAGAGAGGTTCAAGGAGCTTTCAGAGGCATACGCGGTACTTTCTGATGCCAACAAGCGCGCGACATACGACCAGTTCGGGCATGCAGGGTTCGACAGGATGTACTCTCAGGAAGACATATTCAGAAATGTAAATTTTGAGGATATCCTAAAGGACATCGGCGGCTTTGGAGGTGCCTTTGGAGGCATATTTGAGGCATTATTCGGCGGAGGCCAAGCCAGATATAGTAGGGGTGATTTTGGAGAGGACCTAAGGTATGACCTGGAGATAACCCTTGAGGAAGCCTATAAGGGACTTGATAAGGAGCTGGAGATACCTCATCTGAAGATATGCTCAAAGTGCAATGGGACCAAGGCCCAGCCGGGCTCTGGCGTCAAGCAGTGCAGTGAGTGCCATGGCACAGGCCAGGTGCAGACCACGAAAAGCATGGGCTTCACCCAGTTCACGACAGTGACAACCTGCAGAAAATGCTCAGGCCAGGGCACTATAATCGAGAAACCATGCAAGACCTGCGATGGAGCTGGAAAGGTCAGGAAGACAAGCAGGATAAAGGTAGGCATACCTTCTGGTGCGGACACCGGGCTGAACCTCAAGGTCCCGGGCCAGGGAAACGCAGGAACAGACGGAGCTGGAGACCTCTATGTGCTGATACATGTGAAACAGCATGATATATTCGAGCGCAATGAATCAGACCTCTTCTGCGTCACGACGATCCCTCTCACGACAGCGATACTTGGAGGGGATGTTGAAGTTCCCACACTCAGGGGAAACGCAACACTAAAGATACCAAGAGGAACCCAAAGCCACACTATCTTTAAGCTGGCAGGAGAAGGCATGCCAGACCTCAGATACGGTGAAAAAGGCGACCAACTCGTGAGGATAGTGGTCGAGATACCAAAGAAGCTGACCTCGAAACAGAAACAATTGATAAGGGAGTTCGCAGATGAGACAGACCAGCCAAAGACCACAAAAGGATTCTTCAACAAAGTAAGAGAGCATTTCGTCTGAAGAGTGCGGTTCTCTGTTCAATCCATCTGAGTAAAGCATTTAAAATAGTCTATTCAATAAACCATGAGAACCTGATGCAGAGGTGGCAGAACCTGGCTATCGCGCAAGCCTGGAAAGCTTGTGGGCCCTTGGCCCTTCTGAGTTCAAATCTCAGCCTCTGCGCTCTTATCCCAGCATTAATTAACAAGATTCACCACTAGTAATCCATGGTCCTCCTTGAACTCGCGGGCATAGGCTTTGTATTCATCCTTATCCTGGCCTGGATCATTGCTGCCATTCCTTTCTGGCTCGGCCTGAGGCTTCTTGGCGTGAAGGAATCCCTCTTATCAGTGGCTCTGATAGCTTTTATTGGGGCATTTTTACAGGCTATTGTCAAGTTCACCATCTCAGGTATGTACGGACTTGCGATAGGAGGCCTGGCCGCATATCTTGCCTGGGTCTTTTTGATAAAGTTCTATTTCGACCTTTCATTCCTGCGCTCTGTACTTGCAACCATACTTCCAGCATTGATACTGGCGGCGATCCTGCTCCTGGGCCTTCTTCTCTGAGCAGGACATGGTTCTTTATATAATGCAGGCCATTTACTCATTCCATGAGTGTCTTGTATGAGCTGGCTATCCTATTCTTTTCTCTTTTAGCACTCCCTCTTTTCGCTGGCAGGCTGATCGATGCCTCGGTCAGGATCGCGAACGCGCTAAGGGTGAGCAAGGTGGTGATAGGCCTTACTCTTCTTGCATATGGCAGCTCACTTCCGGAGTTTGCAATATCTACCCTAGCCGCAAAGCAATACAGCGCGATATCGATCGGCAATATATTTGGCTCGAACATCTTCAATATCGCGGTGGTCGTCGGGCTTATGGCCTTTCTTGGGCATGTCAAGGTTCCCCTTAAGCGCGAGGGTCTGGAACGGGATACCTGGTTTTTGATGGGCGTTGTGGCACTGATGCTTAGTATGCTACATTTGAACAATGGGCTTGGAATGATCAGTGGGGTTCTCTTTGTCTCGCTCCTTGCACTATACTCCTTCTATCTCATACGCAAGGTAGGGAAAGACAAAGCACGCCCGAAAGCGGACAGGTCAATTTCCACGTTAAAAGAGTTGGCAATGATAGTCTTCTGCCTTGCAGGGGTTCTTGTATCCGGAAGGTTTGCAATAGACTCTGCAGTCAACATAGCTGGAATGTTCGGGATATCCCAATGGGTGATAGGCGCCACAATATTGGCTGTCGGGACATCGCTCCCAGAGCTGGTGATAAGCCTTGCCGCGATAAGAAAGGGCGAGTTCGGCATGTCTCTTGGGAACATAGTCGGATCTTGCCTGTTCAATATCCTATGGGTGCTTGGGATCGCGGCCTGGATCCATCCGCTGACGATCTCTTTTGGATCCATATTCATTGACTCTCTCTTTCTCATAGCATCGACAGGCGTGCTTCTATTCTGCATATTAACAAAAAGGTTCACACGGAGCACTGGGGCGCTATTGCTTCTAATGTACCTCTCTTATATCGCCTATGTCCTGCTCTGATCCGTGGATAAGTTGCAAGCCAAAAATGCAGACTATATAAATTCTTTACACCAATGTCTTGCCATGCCTTTTAACTTCCTGCCGCACACTTCAGACATAAAGTTTGAAGCCACAGGCAAGGACCTGAATGAATTGTTCGCGAGTTCAGCTGAGGCATTCTTTTCTGCAATGGTGAGCATAGAGAAAGTAGAGCCTGTGATCGAAAAAAAGATAGAGCTTGAGGCGCAGGACCTTTCCCAGCTTATGCATGACTGGCTTGAAGAGCTATTATACCTTTTTGACGCGGAGTTTCTTGTCTTCTCAAACTTCGATGTGAATGTCAAGGGAAACAGTCTTTCCGCAAAGGTCAGGGGAGAGCGGATCGACAGGGCAAGGCACGAGCCTTCAGCAGGGGTCAAGGCAGTGACATACAATGAGCTGGATGTCAAGAAAACAAGCCATGGGTATACAGCCACCGTGGTCCTTGATGTCTGAAAAGCTTAATAAGAACTGGCTCTATTAATGGACTTTATGAAAGAAGAACTGAAACGGATCGCACCTTCTGTTTTTGAATTTCCAAAAAAGGAAGGCATGAATGTCCCGGTCAGGATATATGCTACTGAGAGGATACTGTCTGCAATGGAGGACAGTGCCCTGAACCAGGGCAGGAACGTGGCATCACTTCCAGGGATCGTGAAGGCATCAATAATGCTTCCAGACACCCACTATGGATACGGCTTTCCCATAGGAGGGGTCGCGGCATTTGACCTGGAAAAAGGGGTCGTAAGCCCTGGTGGAGTTGGTTTCGATGTGAACTGTGGGATCCGACTCCTCTCAACAAACCTGTCCTATGAGGAATTAAAGCCAAAGCTTAGAGAAGTGACCGCAAGACTTGCAGAAAGCGTTCCGGCAGGGGTTGGCGCAAAGAGCAGGCTGAGACTCTCTATTTCAGAACTAAAAGAGGTATTAGTTGATGGTGCCAAATGGGCGGTGGACAATGGTTATGGGACCAAGGATGACCTTGAACATCAGGAGGAAAACGGGCGCATAGAAGGCGCGCTGCCAGAGAAGTGCTCTGACAAGGCACTCAAGAGAGGGCGCCCGCAACTCGGAACCCTTGGCTCAGGAAACCATTTCCTTGAGGTCCAGAGGGTTGAGCAGATATTCGATGAGGAGACAGCAAAGGCATTTGGAGTGAAGAAGGACAACATAACCGTAATGATCCATTGCGGGTCAAGAGGCTTTGGCCACCAGGTCGCGAGCGACTATATCAAGGTCATGGGCTCAGCAGTAGGAAAATATAACATACCTCTTATTGACAGGCAGCTTGCCTGCGCACCTTTGAGCTCCAAGGAAGCAAAGGATTACCTTGGGGCAATGTTCTGCGCTGTGAACTATGCATTCGCGAACAGGCAGATAATATCCCACTGGACCAGGGAATCCTTCGCGAAGGTGTTTGAGGATATCGAGATGCCGCTTGTCTATGATGTCTGCCATAATATCGCCAAGTTCGAGGAGCATGAGATCGACGGCATCAAGAAGACATTGTGCGTACATAGGAAAGGCGCTACCAGAGCATTCGGGCCTGGGCGGATGGAGATACCTGCAGCCTATAGGGAAGTAGGCCAGCCTGTGCTAATACCCGGGGACATGGGCACTGCATCCTATCTTCTCAAAGGCACAAAAAAGGCAGAAGAAGAGACATTCGGAAGCACATGCCATGGAGCAGGAAGGATCATGAGCAGAAGCCAGGCAATAAGGGACTTTAGAAGCTCAGAAGTGAAAAGGACGCTTGAAGCAAAGGGAGAGGTGATATTCTCTGCCAACCCAAAGCTTCTGGCAGAAGAAGCGCCTGATGCATACAAGGACATCGATGAGGTAATAGAATCCGTGGTCTCAGCAGGGCTTTCAGAGAGGGTAGCAAGGATGACACCCCTTGGCGTGTCAAAAGGCTGATGAGAGCCCAGGGAAGCTTTACAGCTGTTTTTTCGATCGTTATCATCATAGGCATACTGTTCTTTGGGATAGTGCACATAGTAAGATCAGTTGAGGCCCTTGGAAAAGACAGTGCCAATGATGCAATAATAATCTCGAACGACCTTCTCATAAATCCTGGGCATAATGGGACCTCTCTTGACTGGAGGACTAACCCGGTACACATAGGGTTTGCAAAGTATTCGCTGAGCAAAAAAAGCATTGAGGACCATGTTCTGTCAATTGAAAAGATAAATGCGGTCTCAAAGATACCGGCGAACGACATAAAAGCAAGATGGGGGATAGGTAAGGCCTTTGCAATAGAGATAGTTTCACTTGACGGCTTTTCCTATCTCAACATAAGCCAGCTTGATGCTGGTTCCTCGTTCGTTGAGATCAGAAGGCTTGCAATGATAGAAAAGGACGGTGAGTATGAAACGGTCAGGTTATCCTTTAGGCTCCAAGAATAGCATCCTGTATCTTATCGAGCCTGTGTTCGCGTTCATAGCAGTGCTTTTGCTTGTGGCGCTTTTCGTGCCAGTCCCGCAGCCTCCTAGGCTACGCATGATGGAATTGCATGCGCAGGACGTGCTAAGCATACTCCAGGTGTCAAAAGCATGGCAGGTTGCAGAATGGCTTGATGGAGGAAATGAGCTTGAGGGAACCGTGTCTGCGCTGACCTCTGAACTTAACGCCTATTACGGATACACGCTTGAAGTATCAGAAGGAGATTCTTTAAGAAAGACAGAGCATGACAAGAAGTCGACAGCCATAAGCGCTGAGCGCCTGATAGTGTATGATGGCAGGGTGTTCACAGCAAGGCTTACTCTCTGGCTTTGATCCCTCTACTTGATCAGTTCATAATTGCCCTGCAAAGCGGTGAACTGTATCCTGCTCCCATCTCTTTCAAGTATCGCGTAGAATCCCGCGGTGCCTTCAAAGATCGTGCAATCCTCTCCCCTGCAATTTGTTACGAGTATGCATTCATCAGTGGATTCTATAGGGCATTTGGTCGTTATGAAGTCCTCAACCCTATATTTTTCCCCTACCCTGCTTGTAATCGAGTAGGAGATGGATGGCTCTCTGGTCCCGCTTGCGTCAGGAAACTGCCCGAACCCGGCGTCAAACCCTCTTTTCTTAAGTTCGCTTTCCCATTTCCTTAATCCCCCGCTAGTCCTTATAGCATTCCAGAATGAATTGGATGCGTCGACCTTTGAGTAGAAAAGCATGTCAGCAAATATCTGGGTCTCGTCCTGCTCAAGTCTAAGGGAATTTTCTACAGAGTTCACGCTTGCGATATAGATCCCTATGAGCGTGATAGCTAGAATGCTGAAAAATGAGAAGAACCCTCTCATCTATTTCTTTTTTGCCTTCTTCTTCCTGACCGTTATCGCGCCAGCTACCTTATTTATCATTGCAGAGCTGCTCTCGACGTATTTCTTGACAACTTTCTTGTTTTCCTCAAAATCTGCGCTGAATTCCTCTGTGTGCTCTTCTATCAATTTGTCTGCCGCTGATGTGACGAATCTAGGCTTTGAAGTTCCCATAGGCTACTAGTTTATATACATCTAATATATAAATGGGCAGTATGTCCGAAGGCAACTTCAAAAAGTGGAGCAAGAATCAGTTCAAAAAAGGCAAGCGCCCGACAAATAGGAAAGGTCCTGAGCGTGGAGCGGAGAAGTCTTCAAGGTCAAGTGGTCCGAAGCGTGGAGCAGAGAGGTCTTCAAGGTCAAGTGGTCCGAAGCGAGGAGCAGAGAGGTTTTCAAGGTCAAGTGGTCCGGAGCGTGGAGCAGGCAGACCTTCAAGGTCAAGAGGTCCTGAGCGTGGAGCAGGCAGACCAGTAATGCAGGGAAGGCGGGACCTTAAGGAGATCCGAAAGAGGGCTTTTGTGAAGGTTAGAGAAGGAATAGCCGAGAAGCTTTCGTCAAGAGATGCATTGATACTACAATCCATCACAATGATAGACGAGCTTGACAAATGCATCAACATACTCTCAGAAAGGATGCGCGAGTGGTACTCATTTCATTTTCCAGAGCTTAGCAATAAGGTAAAGGAGCACAAGGCCTACCTGCGCCTGATATCAGAAGGAGCAAGAGAGAATATACCAAACCCTGAACTCAAGGCGATCATAGAGAAGAGCGCAGGAGCAGATTTCAATGAGCAGGACATTCTCATGGTGCAGGAGTGCGCGCGGGATGTACTCTCTCTATATGAGCGGAGGGAGAACATGGCAAAGTACCTCAAGGAGCTTATGGAGACAGAGGTCCGAACATAAAC
>JAIVYC010000017.1:0-8166 GCA_048635645.1 Sulfurovum sp.
CGAGACGAGTATGTCTTGTGGGTATAGCTCCAGTGTTTGCTCCTCTTCCTCAATGGGATTGCCATATATGTCTTTTTCATAGCCAAGCTCGCGGAGCCTCTTCACAGGCGTGCCGATCTCCCTTGGCTTGAAGTGCGTGAGCGGGACATCCGTTGAATCGAATCTTATGGTTCCGTCCTTGAAGACGTAAAGCGCGTGCTTGGCTCGCAGGATGCCTTTCTCGATCGGTTCTGGTATCTTCTCTTTTGTTGTAAGTCCAAGCACCCCTTTGATCTCGTCTGGTATTGCCGTCTTGATGTTCTCTCTGGCCTTGTTCAGAAGTTCCCTTATCACTATTTCCTGCTCTGCGTACTGTTCTGTTGGCACATTGCAGCTTGAGCACGTTTCAGCTTCCATCTGTTTCTTGCATCTCGGGCACACGCGCACAGGAACTGTCTCACTTCCACAGGTCATGCATCTCTTTGAGAACGTCATGCCGCATGTCCTGCAGAAGTATGCTGCAAGCTCTGTCTTCGTCGTCTTTCCTTCCTTTGCTATTTTTGTAAGGCTTCTGACCCTGCCCTGCCTCATCCCTGTTGGGAAAAGCACGTTCGGTGCAGGCTTCATCGCGCGCATGGCTGCCTTTTCAGGCCTTCCCATGCGGTTCCCTATCCTTGTTGGTGACTTGTCCCTTATGGTTAGTCCTGAGATGTCTTTCAGGGCCTGGAAGATATCCTTGCTTGTTGTTTCATTGTCATTGTCAAGAAGGGCTGTGAGTATCTTGTGGTGTTCCGGGTCAAGAAGTATTTCATCTCCCTTTACTTTGTGGAATGCGCCTATTGATTCAAAAAGCCTTTTCTTCTCTATTGGTATCTTGCCTGAGCGGAGTGCTGAGCGCATCTCTTCCAGCTCATCTGTGTTTATATCTCCCCAATAATGGGTGTGTTTTGGGTGTAATGGACCCTTCTTCGCAAGCTCTATCGCCTGCTCTGCGCTTGGTTTTTTATAGGGCGGCTTGGAAAATTCCGTGTCCGGGACCTCCTGGGCCCACCATTCTTCTACATAGCCTGACGGTTTCAGCGGGTGGTTGTTCTGCACGAAATCACCGAAAGAGACCAGCAGGTCGCCTAGGAAAAGGACCTCATCCACTTTCTGGACCAGTTCTTTTGCTGTTTCAATGTCCTCGATCTGAAGGACCGTGCCATCCTTTAGTCTCACGATCGGGGCTTCTATTGTATCGCAGGGTGTTGCGACCGTGGCTTTGCCTGGAAGCTCAAGCCTCAGCTGGGTTCCTATTGCTATGAAATTGCCGAGCAGGATCATTGTGACCGGGTGTATGCTTGTCGCTGCAAAGCCGCTGGTCCTTGCGCGCCCGTATCTTAATCTAAAGCCGCCTCTTGCGTTCGGCTCGCAGAAAAGAGGCCTTCCTGCAGGGAGCTCCTGCATGAACTTATGGACCTTTTCCTGCACCTCGCCATCGGTGCTTTTCTTCGTGGTCTTCTTTGCTATCTTCTCAAGCCATTCCCAGCCCGGATACTTGATCTTCTTGATGTTCTTCCAGAGCTTCGGCGCCTTTTGAGCTATGCCCTCTGCGATGACAAGGCATGCCCCTCCCCTAAGCCTGTTTGTTTCCACTCTTGGCAGGTCTCTGTATGTGGATACCTCGATCTGGTCTGTCTGCTCTCCTGTCACGCATACAGGGCAGTTCTGGATTATGTGAGTGATCTCTTCTTTGGTGGGCTTGTATTGAAGGCGCACGAACCGGTCGTAGAGTTGGCTTTCCTCGATATACCTGCCTATTTCGTCCTCGTCTGGATTGAACTTTTCATATTTAAGGGCCTTTCTCACATGATCTGCTATCAGGACGCTCATTGCCTGGGCTGTGCCTCCTGCTGACCTTATCGGTCCTGAATAGTACAGGGCGATGTATTTTCCTTTCCCGCCCTGTTTTACTTCTATGCGGGATATGCCTTCAGTTGGCGCAACAAGAACGCCGTTCGTGATAAGTGCAAGAGCGGATCTTATGGCTATGTCGACCGCTTGGTCTCCTTCAAGCCCGCCTAGTTTTCCAAGGGCTATTTCCTCTGCCAGGATAAGAGCTATCTTATTGTCGTCTTTCTCTCCTTTTTTCAGCTGTCTTATTCTCTCTGCAACCCCTCTTGGCCCGACCAGTCCCTCCACTCTTGCAGCGACATCAGGAGCGAAGTATATTTCCGGTTCTGGTTCAGGGTCTAGTCCTGTCTTTCTTGCTGCCTTTGCTATTTCATAGACCACTTTTGTCTCTTCTGTGAGCCGTTCATTGTATCTGTTTATCCCTCTCATTTTTGGCTGAAATTCACCTGCCTTACCTGAGAGGTCTCAAAGTCAAAGATAGGGACCCTTCCTGTTGTCGGCACCTGGTTGTGGCTCTTTTGATAGCTTGTCTGGGCCTGCCAGCAGCCTGAGTTTATTATTTTCACGCCACGGTATGTATTGTAAGCATTGACATGCACATGCCCGGAATGAAACACATCAGGAAGTGTATCTATCACTAGATTATCTTCTGTCTCTGTCGCTATATCCATGCCATGCATAGGGGAAAGATGTCTTTTCTGAAGCATTGCCTTTGCCACAAGGTCTGGCCTGCTATAGCCTTGCTTCAGTGATGGTATCTTCGCTATCAGCCCGTCAAATCCTGTTCCATGGTATAGGAGGACATCGAGTCCATTTTCAGATGAGTCTACAAAATTATGAAGTGAGACCATCGAAGGGTTTGAGAGTGTGATGACATTTTCTAGCTTATTGAGGGCTTTTGTGAAGTGGTTCTCTAAAGGGGGTTGCGGCTGGGCAAGTCTCACGGCATCATGGTTCCCTGGAGTGACTATGATCTGTATGTGCTCTGGTATTTGGGATAAAAGCTCTGCAAGTTTCTCGAACTGGGCCTCAAGGTCAAGTATCACGAGTTCCTTCTCCTGCCCTGGGTACACGCCTATGCCATCGACCAGGTCCCCTGCTATCAGGAGATAGCCAAGCTTTGCGGAGAGCTCTTTCTGGCTCTTGTTCCCTATTTTGCCGTTTGTCCATGCAATGAACCGCTCAAAGTCCTTTTCAAGGAACTTATCAGAGCCGACATGTATGTCAGAGAGGAATGCGGCCGCGACATTTGCATTGAACTCCTTTGGCTTTGTGTTCACTGGTATGTCAGGGAAGGTAATGTCATCAACGAACATCGCATCATTCACTACTGCGCCTGTCACTGCCAGGACCTCATCAAAAACGATCTCATTGGACATTTGTACCAGCCGCTCTTTTTTCTTCATAAGGATCGCTTTTATCGTCCCTGTCTGATCCTCAAGCTCAAAAATGATGTGACCGTTCTTTGATACTGTCTTGTCTTTGACCATTCCGATCACTGTGGCTTTTGTGCCTGCCTTTAGATGCATTATCGAGGTTGTGTTCTCCAACTGACGCTTTAGGAACTGGACCCTGAGCTTTTCGTACCTGCTATTGAAATATCGTACGAAATTCTCGATCGTCGCTCTTGCTGTTGTCTCTTTGTAATTCTTAAGGACCTTCACGCTTAGCTCTGTATCCTTGGCGGGTCTTGGCCTGGTTTTTCTGGCTCCTGTATCAAGAGCATCCGGCTCTGGTTGTGATTCAGAAGGTGTCGTTGTGGTCTCTGGCTTTTTTTCCTGTGCCTCGCGTTCAAGCAGGAACTTGCTCAGCATCTGGCCGGTAAGAAGGAGTATGTCCTCTTGTCTTGCCTTTTCCTCGATCATGGTACAGATATCTTCCGGGTAGTCTGCAGACAATATTGTATCCAATGCTTCTTTCTCTGCTAGAAGTCCTATCTTGGAAAACCTTGTTAAGAGCGCGTGCTTCATAGGGGAAATGTTTTATGACAGGGAAAGTATTAATTTATTTGCTTGGAGTCGCTAGTCAAGCATGAGCTCTTCCTTTAGGATGTTGCGAACTTTCGGTAGCATTCCATCGTTTATAGCAAGGGATATCTTCCTTGTCCTCCCGTATCTTCCCTTGCTTATGACCTTTGCGGTTATTATGCCAAGCACATCTAGCTCTGCTATTAGGTCGCTTACCCTTCTTTGGGTCAGGGCCTTCATCCCAACCTTTGCTGAAATTTCCCTGTAATGGTCAAAGACATCCCCTGTTACAAGGCCCTCTTTTGATGCATTTGAGAGCTCAAGAACTGTCCAGAGGACGGCTTGGGACTGTTTTGGCTGGGTTCTCACGACCTCTACCACCTTATCTGCCTCTATGCTCTCCTCTGCTTCCCCGACCTCTCGCTCAGTGACCTTTTTGAACCCCTTTCTCTCCGCTATCTCCCCTGCCACCCTCAGGATATCAAGTGCCCTTCTTGCATCTCCGTGTTCCTGAGCTGCAAGCGCTGCGCATTTTTGTATCACTCCAGTTTCAACGACATCTGGATTAAAGGCTATTCCTGCTCTCTGCTCAAGTATGCTCTTCAGCTGCATGGCATTGTAAGGAGAGAAAACCAGGTCCTCTCTTGATGAAGAGGATCTTGTCCTTCCATCTATGTTCTCTATGAAATTTATGTCATTCGAGATGCCTATCACAGAGATCTTGGAGCCGTCAGCAAGCTCGTCGTTCATTCTATAGAGACAGTAGAGTGCATCTGATGACTGGGTCATTGCATCTATCTCATCAAGGATCACCACTACTAGGGTGGGTCTTGAGTTAAGAAGCTCATAGACTATCTTGTATACTGAATCTGTTGGAAGTCCTGTTGGAGGCACCTTTCTTCCGAGCCCGTCAGCTATATGAGCAAGGAGCCTGTACTGGGTGTTTATCTTCTGAAGCTTGCAGTTCATGTATATATAATCAAATGGAAGGTCAAGGGTTTGTGTCTTTTTCTTTAGGAACTTGGCCACATGCTTTACTACAGTGGTCTTCCCGACCCCTGAAGAACCATACATCATTATATTGTTCGGTATGTCTGATTTGAGAACAGGAGCAAGTATCTGGGCGATCTGTTTTATCTCATCATCTCTATGAAGTATGTTCTCTGGTAGATAACTGTATCTCAAGGCCTTCTTGTTTTTGTAAACGTGCTGCTGCTGAAGGAAAGAATCGAATAATTCATCTAGTGTTGATTGCATTACATCCCCCCTGGTGTCTCTAGTACTTGTCCCTCAGAACTTCCAGATGAACAACAGGTGTTCCTTCGGAAATCATCCGTTTAGGATCATGAGGTTTTGGATTTGTAAGTCTACAAAAGAAATTGAGGTATATAATGATTCTGATTTTAATGATTTGTTTTCAATATGGAAAAGAATAGAAATTGAAGGACCCTCTCACCCCTTCATTTCAACTGGAAGGTAATAATAACAACAATCTATTTAGATTATATATTTTCTATATGGAAAAGAAATAAATCCCTATATATTTTCCATATGGAAAACAAATAAGTTTTCATTGAAAAATCCCAAACCCAAAAAAGATTCTCCATTAGAAATATAGGGGTGAGAGGGTTCTGAACCTTGATCTGAAAGTCAATGGATAGAGCTCGAGCCGATCCCTCTGAAATTTACCTTTCCTTAAGAAATCAAGGGGTCTATGATGGGTCTTTTTCAGATCAAAGAATTGAGTTTTTTTTCTATTTTTTCCCTTTCTTTTGGATTGTCATGTTTTCCAAGCCATGCCCTGATCCTTCCATATTCTTCCATGAGTCTCCTCTTGTCTTGTTGGCTCTTTGCTTTTTTCAGGTCATTTGAAAATAAGCTCCATGATCTCTTCGCGATGTCGTTCCAGGGTATTTTTTTCTCAGGGTTCTTATATGCTATTGAAAGCTCTTTCATGACCTCTTCTGCTTTTGGGTCCTTTTCCTGGCTTGCATTCGGCCCTCTTGTATATATCTTTCTCTCTGTTTTTCCACCCCAAGTGTAATCCCCTTTACCTTCCTCTGATCCTATCTCTATGAATTCCCCTAGCTTCACGCCGGTATGAAGATGATAATATATGTTTCTTAGACTGGTTTTTTCGTATGCTTTTCTGTATATTTTGTATACTAGATACCCGTAACCCATCCCCATCGTAGCGAGTATCTTCTCTATGTTTTGTCTTGTATTGCTTTTGAATGGTCTTCCTTTCACCTTAGTTCTGCCTCGCCTGTTTTTGTGTTTATTATGGCATAGTGCCTCTTTCCCAGCTCTCCTGGGTTCACTATCAGGGTGTTCCCTATCCTGTCCACACCCCTTCCCTCATGTATGTGCCCGCAGATATTCACTGCCGGCTGTATCATCTCTATGCACTCTCTTATTCCCTCTGAGCCTACATGTCCTATTGGCAGAAGGTCGCATTTCGTGTCCTTTGGCGCTGCATGCGTTGCAAGCACAAGGGTTTTTCTGAGCATTTTTTCCTTGTTTTCCATGTATAATTGCTCTATCTCCTTTCTTATCACATCATCAGGCTCTTCTGATGGGGTGTTAAATGGGGTTGGGTTTGATTTTCCATATCCCATGAACGCACAGTCCTTATATATATCAACCCTCTTATGCAGGCTTAATCCCCTGGCCTCCAGTGCAGAGAACACCTCAGGGCCATCACAATTCCCTCCAAGGACAAATGTTTTTTTCCCTGTTTTAACCAGTATGTCACAGATCGCGTTCGCCTCTTTCTCGCCCCCAAAGTTCGTCACATCCCCGACAAAGACAATGGCATCGTATTCTGCCTTGGATACTCCTTCAAGGACCTTGTCAAGGACTATTGTCTTTCCATGCAGGTCTGCGATCGCGAGTATTTTCATGTTAGTTTTTCACTCGCTTTCGATTTTTATTCTTTTCCATATTGAAATTATGTCCTTTTCTCCCTATACTCCCGTATCATCCATTCGACCCCCTCGAATGATCTTTTCTTGACCTTTTCCATCACAAGTATCCCGTCTATCTCCTTCAACCCCACCATTTCCACTGGAAAGTGCTCTACCCCCTGCGCATCAAGCAGTTCTTCCGCCTGTTTTGTTATTCTCTTATGTATCACCAGCCCTATTCTTTTCTCTGCGAGTCTTTCTGCCTCTTTTTTGTCCACATATCCTGCCAGGACATGGTCTTTCTCGAATATCTCCTCTCCCTGCTCTTTAAGGGGCTTCAGACCCTTCAGCAGGATCTTGTACTGCTTTTTTATCTTGTTTTTTTCTCTTTTCTCTTTTTTCAGCGCTCTTTCAAGCCTCCGGTCTATTCTCCTTACCCATCTCTTTTCCAGCTCTTTTTCCAGTTCTTCGACCTTTTTCTTTAGTTCTTGCCTGGCGTCCTCTATTTTTCTTGTCCTTTCAAGCATTCCTTTGAGGTCTGTGCTTTTTCTTTTTTCAGGGTTTTTTTTCTTTTCAGGCCATGGCACTGTTCTTTCTCCTGAGAGCACCCTGGCTATCTTGTCCTCGTTCTTGCCTTTTTTCCTTGTCTTTTCTATCTTGTTTTTGTGTTCCTTGTAGCATGCTATCGCGGCTGAGAGCGCGTCTCTTTCATGGCTGTTTTTGACCGTAGCGCATTTTGCAAGCCTTGTTTTTTCTTCCACGCTCAGCGCAAATCCTATTGCTTTCACCCCGTATTTCCCGGCTATTCTCTTGACCGCTCTTGGTATCGGGACCTTGTCGCTCGCTATGAACAAGGGCTTGCCATATCCTGCTATCCAGGAAAAGACCTCGCTTTCCTTTCCCTCTCGCCAGCTCTTCACCCCTGCGACCGAGCCGTCAAGCTCAACGAGCGCTGCAGCTGAGTTAAGCCCTGGGTCATATCCTAGAAAATACCGTTTCACTATATTTCAGCCAGTTTTATGTCTTCTGCTTTTATCGTCTTTCTTCCTGCGTGCTCTGCCAGTTTGACGGCTCGCGTTGCTATTTTTATGCTGTATTCTTCAACAGTCTCTCTCATCTTTTCTTTGGCATCTTCCCCGACCCTGTGCGCGCCGGCGTTTTTAAGTATGCGCTCGAATGGAGCAATTGGGATCTCGCTCATACTGCTCTTTTATCTCTTCTCCTTCATATCTTTTGTTCTATTTGCTAGTGGGAACAATGCTTTTTTAAGCAGTCCATACTGGTATTGCTTGTTCATTTCTTTCCATGGCTCTTTTCTCATGCCAAGCAATTTAAGGAATATTTCATATCCTTTGTTCCCTATTTTTTCAAAGAGATACCGGTTCGATGCTGAGGCCTTAAGTGTCGGCAGAAGCGCTGTC
>JAIVYC010000018.1:0-8082 GCA_048635645.1 Sulfurovum sp.
AGGCTCCTTTTGACTGGAGAATCGAACTTGTCGCTAAAAAGGACATGCAAATAAGAAGCAATGCGCTGGAGTCTGCAAGGATAACAGGCAACAAGACCCTTGAGAAGAACATCGGCGTTTCGAACTATCATTTTCGTATAACAAAGTATCCTCATCATATACTGAGAGAGAACTGCATGGCGACAGGAGCAGGTGCTGACAGGTTCTCAACAGGCATGGCAAAGTCCTTCGGAAAGCTCGTAGGCTGTGCTGCCCGCGTCAAGAAAGGGGACACGCTCGCATATGTCAGGCTTAACAACCAGTTCTTTGAGCTTGGCAAGACTTCCTTAAGGCGTACTGCACTAAAGCTTGGAGTAGAGCGGAAGTTGGAGGCCACTCAAGTGAGGGAGCTTACCACGGAGCTTGTCAAGGTAAAGATCATCAAGGAAAAGAAGGAAAAGCCGGCTGAAGGTGAAGAGGCAGGTCAGGAGGCCGGGAAAGAGGAAGCAGGCAAGACCGAAGGCACGGAAGCTCCAAAGAAAGAAGAGAAGGGCAAGGAAGAGTCCAAGGAAAAAGGAAAGGAAACCGGCAAAGGGAAGGGTAAGGACGCCAGCAAGCAAGACGCCAAGAAAAAGAAAGAGAAAAAGAAATAGCCTGCAGCGGCATCTTCTTCAATGTGTTCTTCAGTGAACTAAAGCTGTATTTTTCAGGAAATTAAAGCGCAGGCCCGCCTGTGTATATTGCAAGTTCTGCGAGCTCTTCCTCTATGCGGAGAAGTTGATTGTATTTGGCTGTGCGGTCGCTCCTGCATGGGGCTCCTGTCTTGATCTGTCCTGAGTTCAGCGCAACGCTCAGGTCTGCGATAAAGCTGTCTTCTGTCTCTCCTGACCTGTGGCTTACCAGTACAGAGTACTTGTTCCTGAAGGCGAGCTCGGCTGCTTCAAGCGTCTCTGTGAGCGTGCCTATCTGGTTCACTTTCAGCAGCAGGCTGTTGCAGGCTCCGGTCTCGATCCCTTTCCTGAGCCTTTTGATGTTTGTCACGAAAAGGTCATCTCCTATTATCTGTATCTTGCTTCCCAGTTCCTTTGTCACAAGCCTGAAGCCTTCCCAGTCATCTTCTGCGAAACCGTCCTCTATGAACACTATAGGATATGTTGAGACCAGGTCTTTGTAGAGATCGACCAGTTCCTCTGAAGTGTATTTTTTGCCGGCGATAGTGTATGAACCTCCTGAATAAAAGCCTGATGCTGCTGAGTCAATGCCTATCTTTACCTTTCCTGTGTAGCCTGCCTCCTCAATTGCTTTCAGGATGGCCTCAAATGCGTCTGAGGCCTGTTTCATGGGTGGCGCGTACCCGCCTTCATCCCCGACATTCGTGGCCTGCACCCCATATTTGTCCTTTAGCACTTTTTTCAGGGCATGGAATATCTCTGTGTTCATCCTCACTGCTTCGCTGAAAGATGATGCGCCCTTTGGGACCAGCATGTGCTCTTGTATATCAAGCTCATTGCCTGCATGGGCTCCGCCGTTTATCACGTTCATGCATGGGGTGGGGAGCACGCGGGCGTTTGGTCCGCCAAGGTACTTATATAAGGGCATCTCAAGAGTGGAGGCTGCTGCCTTTGCGACCGCGATGGAAACCCCAAGCATTGCGTTGGCTCCGAGCTTTTCTTTGTTCGGCGTCCCATCAAGCTCTATCATCAGCAGGTCTATGCCCCGCTGGTCTGTCGCGTCCATGCCAATGACCTTCTCTGCGATCTTATCATTGACATTCCCGACCGCGTTTTGCACGCCTTTGCCGCAGTATCTGTCCTCCTTATCCCTCAGTTCAAGAGCCTCGCTTTTGCCTGTGCTGGCTCCTGAAGGGACCGCAAAGCGACCTCTTGAATATTCTGTATATACATCCACCTCAACGGTCGGGTTTCCCCTTGAATCTAGTATCTCTCTAGCTTTTACATCGCATATTTCCACAATCAACCACCCCATGAATTTGAAACAGAGATCATCACTTAGACTTTATTTCCATAAACTCTTTTATATTAGTTTAGTTTAGCTAAAAATATGGGCAGGAATATAGTCTGGTTTGAGAACATAGGAAAAAATGACACTGCGATAGTGGGTGGCAAGAACGCCAATCTGGGCGAGATGATATCCAAGACAAAGGTTCCTGTGCCTGAGGGTTTCGCGATAACCGCTTCTGCCTATGATCATTTCATAGGGAGCACAGGGCTTGACAAAAAGATAAAGAGGGAATTGAAAGACCTTGACACCAAGGACCTCAAGGAACTCGCAAGGAAAGGAAGAACTATAAGGGCTATGATAGTAAAGGCAGACCTGCCAAAGGAGCTTGAGATAGAGATCCAGAACAATTACCGCCTTCTTGAGAAAAAGTTCAGAACAAAGAAGTTGTATGTTGCCGTGAGGTCGAGCGCTACGGCCGAGGACCTGCCTGGGGCAAGTTTTGCCGGGGAGCAGGAGACCTACCTGAATGTTTCTGGCGAGTGCGAGCTCATAGCTTACACAAAGAAATGCATGGCCTCTCTTTTCACTGACCGTGCGATATCCTACAGGCAGGATAAGGGGTTCGCGCATTCAAAGATATCGCTGAGCGTTGCTGTGGAAAAGATGGTAAGAAGTGATATTGGAAGCGCCGGCGTTATGTTCACGATAGATCCTGATTCCGGGTATGACAAGGTCGTCTACATTAACGGGGCTTATGGCCTTGGTGAGTATGTGGTGCAGGGCAAGGTCACTCCTGACGAGTTCTATGTCTTGAAGCCCACCCGGACCATCATAGAAAAGAAGCTCGGCGCAAAAAAGGCAAAGTTCGTAAGGGCCAAGCATGGCAATAAGGAGCAGAAGGTCTCGGCAAAAGATAGGAAGAGATTTGTGCTTGATGATACGCAGATCTTGAAGCTTGCTGAGTATGGCCTGCTTATAGAGGAGCATTATGGCATGGCAATGGATATTGAATGGGCTCTTGACGGAGAGACCAAAAAGCTCTATATCGTGCAGGCGCGGCCTGAGACCGTTCATAATCTGAGAAAGACCGCGAGCATTGAGAAGTATGAGCTTAAAGAGACAGGCAACATCCTTGCTACTGGACAGGCGGTCGGCAGGAAGATAGGCCAGGGTCCTGCAAAGAAGATACTAAAGACCAAAGAGATAAGGAAGTTCAGGAAGGGGGAGGTCCTTGTCACTATAATGACGGATCCTGACTGGGAACCTGTAATGAAAATGGCGTCTGCGATAGTGACCGACAAGGGCGGAAGGACATGCCATGCGGCCATAGTTTCAAGAGAGCTTGGGATACCCTGCGTGATAGGCACTGAGAACAGCACGAAAAGGATCAAGACAGGTGCGAAGGTCACTGTTGACTGCACTGAGGAGCAGGGCAGGGTCTTTGAAGGCATCTTGAAATTCAAGAGGAAAGAGATAAAGCTTGACAAGGTGCCCACGACAAAGACAAAGGTCGTTGTCAATATAGGGGTTCCTGAGATGGCCTTTGACATAGGTCAGCTTCCTGTTGATGGTGTCGGGCTTGCGAGAGAGGAGTTCATAATAAATGATTTTATCGGCGAGCATCCGCTTGCAATGATAGCCCAGGGGAGAGCTGATGAGTATGTGGAAAAGCTTTCCAGCGGGATAGCCAAGATAGGGGCTGGTTTCTATCCCAGGCCTGTGATCGTCAGGTGGTCTGATTTCAAGAGCAATGAGTACGCCAATTTAAAAGGCGGCAGGAAATATGAGCCGCAGGAATCCAACCCTATGATAGGCTGGAGGGGCTGCTCCAGGTATATTGACCCAAAGTTCGAGCCTGCCTTCAGGCTTGAGTGCAGGGCCATGAAAAAGGTAAGGGATGAGATGAAGCTCACGAACATAAAGGTAATGCTCCCTTTCTGCAGGACCATTGAGGAGGGGAAAAAGGTCCTTGATATAATGGAGTCCGAAGGCCTGAAGAGAGGGAAGAACGGGCTTGAGGTCTATGTCATGGCAGAGATCCCGTCTAACATAATCATTGCAGAGGAATTCTGCAAGTACTTTGACGGCTTCTCAATAGGGAGCAATGACCTGACCCAGTTGACACTTGGATCTGACAGGGACAACGAGACCTTGAGCAAGATGTACAATGAGCGGGACCATGCGGTCAAATCCCTCATAGAACAGCTTTTAAAGACCGCGAAAAAGCATGGGAGAAAGGTCGGGATATGCGGGCAGGCACCGAGCGACTATCCGGAGTATGCCGAGTTCCTGGTAAAGAACGGCATAGACAGCATATCATTGAACCCGGATGTTGCGCTTGAGACTAAATTAAGGATCGCAAAGATAGAAAAGAGGATAGGACGATAAACAATAGGAGATAGGACGAACATGAGAGTTGTAACTGAATTCAGCGAGGTAAGCAAGTATGATACAGGGCTTGTAGGCAAGAGAGGGGCGATGCTTGCGGATATTTCAAACTCGAAGATGCAGGTTCCGCAAAGTTTTATAATAACGACAGAGGCGTACGATTTTTTCCTTGAATCCAATAATATCAAGAAGGATGTCTCCGAGCTCCTTGAAGCAGAGAACCATGGAAAGGTCGTTGAACTGATAGAGAACTCTGTGATGCCTGACCAGATAGTTTCAAAGGTCTCAAAGGCGTATAACAACCTCTCGCTGAACAGGGAGATAATAATAGCAGGGAAAAAGGACATAACCGTTGCCATATATGCAAGCCTTACCATTGACATGGACCTCCAGGCAAGCATAGAAAGCGCCTGCGGTTCAAATGAGGTGCTTTATGCCATACAGAACTGCTGGAGCCAATTGTATTCTGAGAACAACATAGCAAAGCTCAAGGAAAAAGGCATTGATCCAAGGAGCGTGAAACTGGCTGTGGTAGTACAATCCATATTGAGAGGAGAGAAATCAGGAAGGATCAAAACACAGGACAGTGACATAGAGATAGAGGCGAATTGGGGCGTGATGCCTCCAAGCGACATCATTAGCGTGCCTGACTATTACCTGCTTGGCAAAGAGAACCTGGATATCAAGGAGAAACGGATAGGTAATCAGAAAAAGATGTACAAGCTTGTCCAGAACAAGGTCAGCGAAGTGAGCGTTCCCCTAGGGATGAATGACCAGCAGAAACTTTCAGAGACCGAGCTGAAACAGGCTGCAAAGCAGCTCTTAAAGGCAGAGAAGCAGCTTCAGGTTCCTGTAGCCCTTGAATGGGTAAAGTATGCAAATGAGGTGATCATAACAAATGTCAGCCAGCTAAAGACCGAGCAGCCCAGCCCGGGAGAGAGCGTTCAAACCCCTGCCATGGATAAGCCAGCAGAGGATGTTGCAGAGCAGGTCTCTGCCGATGTCCCTTCTATGGAAAACGCGCCCTCTGCGGTTGAAACGATAGGGTCTGCAGTTGAGGATACAAAAGAAAACGCGCCCTCTGCGGTTGAAACGATAGGGTCTGCGATAGAGAACATGGAGAAGGCTCCTGAGCCTGCGAAAGAGGAGGCAGAGGCCGTTGAGTCCATAGAATTGGTTCCTACTGCAGATGAGGAAAAGTCCAAGACCGCTGAACTGCCAGAGGTGCAAAAACCAAAAGAAGAGCTATTCACTATCACAGGCACCAGGATATTGTCCCATCTCAAAGCTGGGGATATGCAGGGTGACATACGCATAGATTCTGACGGCGTCGGGATCCTTGACCTTTCTGACATGCAGAACCAGCAGGACCTCTATAGCAGTATAAAGCACCTGCTTGAGATGTTCTATCCAAAAGAGGTCTGGGTCCTGCTCTCAAAGAACAGGGACAGGCAAAAGAACGAGCTCGAGAATATAAGAGGCCTCAGGAACGAGGGTTATACAAATGCCATGCCTCTTTTTTCAGGTATTGTCGATGCGTCGCAGCTCCCTGAGAGCTCAATTCCCTTTGGGATCCTCGCAGACACTCCTGCATCCCTGATATTGATCGAAGAGATATCAAGGAAAGCGGCTTTCGTCAATATAGACGTTCCTGAGATCACAGGTCTGGTGTTGAACAGGATCGGGTCCTTTGATGAGAGCGCGAACGCGGTCACTGAGCTGATATCCTCGGCCCTTGCCGCATGCAAGAGGAACAAGACACCAACAGGCGCGCTGGTCCAGTCACAGCTCATACTCCCTTTTCTCATACGCTCCGGGATATCATCTGTGACCTCTGCACAGGAGAATATGGACCCTATCAGAGCAGAGGCCCTTAGTGAGGAAAAAAGGATCATTCTTGACAGGGAAAGAACATAGGATTTGCCTGAAGACAAGGTTTATTAATTGAAGAAGTTTTGATTTCTTTATGAAAGAAGCAGGAGTATTGCTACTGCTGGTCTTGCTGGCCTGCATTTCGCCCTCTATCGTAAAAGAAGAACAGCTTGACCTGCTCATAGTCCTCAAGGACCAGGGCAAGGGAACTCCTGACGAACTCAAGACCCTTGCAATGGAAACACAAAAGCCCGTGATCGAAAGGATCTTGGCAGCAGGTGCAGAGGTAGAGGACGCCTACTGGCTCTTCAACGGGCTTCATATAAAAGCGACTGAAGAGCAGCTCAGAGAGATAGAAAAGATAGATGCAATAGCAAGCATAGCGCCGAACAGGGTCCTTTATCCCCTAAGGAACGAAAGCGTTCCGCTCATTGGAGCTGTGGATGCGCATTCTTCTGGTTGGAACGGCACGGGTGTCACTATCGCCATAGTAGACACCGGTATCAATTCGAGCAAGCCTGAGCTAGGGGCTTCAAAGATAATAAACGAGACAGATATTATAACAAACGACTGGGATCTTGACAACTCCACGGACTTCTGGGGCCATGGAACTGACATGGCCTTGATTGCTGCAGGTTCAGGCGGGAACGAGCATGGCATTGGTGTTGCTCATGCAGCAACATTGGACAATGTGAAAGTTTTCTCCTACAATACCACACCACCAACAGGTTGGAGTGCCACAGAAGCTGACGTGATAAGCGGTTTGCAGTGGATCTCAAATCTTGCTGACAAACCAGAAGTCATACTACTAAGCTTCGGAGCCAAAGACGACGGAACATGTTCAGGTCCACTTATCACTACAATTGATTCCATTGTTTCGGCAGGCATCACTGTAATCTCCGCAATAGGAGATAGCGGACCTTGTGATGGAGCAACGGAAATCGAATACGCCGGGTGCTCTAAAAAGGTTATCGCAATAGGTGCAACGATCGATGGAGGGACAGGGGGAAGATCTTTTGAATATTCTGGATGTGGTCTATACCCAGACCCTGCTCTTGAAAATGACACTGATGCATTATTTGGCCCTAGTACTAGAGGACCCACGGTTAACTCGCGGATAAAACCTGATTTAACTGCGCCAGGATATTACATAGAGACCGGAAGCGGATACAACAACAATCTAAGTACCAAGTCAAGTTCAGTTGGTGCTGCACACATCGCCGGCACCGTGGCACTCATGATACAGAAGATGCGAGATACAGAATCAAAGAACCTGACAACAGCGCAGGTAAAAGCGATCCTTTTGAACTCTGCAAATGACCTTGGCGCCTCAGGAAGGGACAATCTATTCGGCGCTGGCAGGGTGAACGTGTCAGAGGCCTTGAAACAGTCGAACAGCTCGTATGTGAAGACATGTACAAGATGGAGGACTGACAATATCCCTACAACATTCAAATTCTACCATGAGATAAATGTAACCGCTGGGGTCACGAATGTTTCTGTCACCGTCTATTGGGAAGAAGACAATGCGACAGACCATGCAAACATAGGATTAGCGCTTGCGGATCCTGACCTATTGCTCACTAACGCGACAGATCCTGCAGCTGATGTCATACGCCAGATAAGAAAAGGCACGAACAAGAACGGGACCTGGTATGCAATATTAGAGACTGACCGCACCCCCTCAAAGGATTACACTATTGTATCAAACTATCCAATAGGGAGTTGCCAGATAAGCGATGTCAGCAATGTGAGCCTGACCCTTTACAATAGCTCTGATTTCAGCGCCGACAACCAGACCACGTCCTTCTGGCCTTCATACAGTTTTGATGAGATGAATAATCTTATACGCCCGATATCCTATGTCTACTACAAAATAGA
>JAIVYC010000019.1:0-7931 GCA_048635645.1 Sulfurovum sp.
CTTCTCCTATTTTTTTGCCGTCACTCTTGGATTCGGAATAACCGCCATCTGGTGGACTCTCTCTCTAACTACTTTTTTGAAGGGAATCATTTTATTTGTTGTTTTTAAGAAAGGCAAATGGTTAAAAGCCAAGGTTTAGTATAATTCCCCTTTGTCAACTCTTCTCCTTAAAAGAATACTTTTTTAGTAATCTTGTTGACATTTTAGACAAAACAATTATAATAAACATGAACTAAAGGTCAGAAAATATCTTACCTACAGTTCATGATAAAATGAAAAATAACTTTATTACAACAATATATCAGGCAGAAATGACCGTTTTTACTCTTAAAGAAATTTCCATATTAATCAAAGAAGAAAATTATAAGAACCTAAAATCTGCGGTTAATTATTATGTTCAAAAAAACCTTATAAAACAAGTTAGAAGGGGGATATATACCAAGCAAAACTACGACCCTTTTGAATTAGCAGTCAAAATTTATACTCCGGCTTATATCAGCTTTGAGAGGATTTTATTTAACCAGGGTGTCCTGTTTCAATATGACCAAACCATAACCATAGCTTGCTATCTATCCAGAGAAATCCAAGTGGATAATAATAATTTAAGGTACAGGAAATTAAAAGACTCGATCCTGTCGTCGCCGGAAGGTTTGATTTTTAATTCTAAATATACAAAAGCGGAAAAAAAACTATAAGCCATATATAACAGGAAGCGGGATAATGGCATTGTGGATGATGATATTCCTGAAAATAGCCATAAGACTTGACTGGGAAAGCACGCTTTTCGCCGCAGCGACCACAGGCATGCTTTATTTCCTTGTGGCCGTTCTTACCACACAGACAAAAAAGATGAAAGGCGGACTGTAAAGGAAGAGAGGTCAGGGTGCAGGCAATAGTCGCGATACATGATATTAGTCCGATATACCAAAAGCAAATAGACAAGATAAAGGGACTTTTGGAAAAAGAGAGGATAAAAGAGTTCTCCTATCTGGTGATACCTAAATTCAGGAACAGGGAGAACCTGCGGATCGATCTGGATAAAAAGTTCTGCTCATGGCTCACAGAAAGCGGGAAAGACATTCTTCTGCATGGCATGACCCACTGGAAAAGACTAAGCGAGGATGAATTCAGCAGGATAAAATACCAGACAGCCATGGAGAAATTAGAGGCAGGGAAGGAAATATTCGAAGAGGCGTTTGGAAAAGAGCCAGAAGGATTCATCCCCCCGATGTGGATGATGTCAAAGCATGCGCTTAAAGCTGTCAAAGACTCAGGATTCAGATACGCAAGCCATCATGGAACGATACATGATCTTGCAAGGGATAAGAAGATAAAGACAAGCATAGTGCTGAACGGCGGGATATTCCTGACACCCTCAGTACTGAAATCCATTGTCCGGATAGAAACGAAAAAACCGCTGCAGATAGCATTCCACCCAAAAGACACGGTATTCAGGACGCAGATACTGAAAAAATTCCTGAGAATGGTGAAGAACAAGGGATATGAGTTCAAGGATTATAGAGGATTCATTAGAGAGAATTAAAATTGCAAAGGACCTGACAAACGCTTAAGAAGGGCAATAGCCGAAAAAGCCGCAAGCAAAGAGGTCCTTGGGTTCTTTGAAGGCAGATTCTGGAAAGAACAGGAAAAAGAGCCGAACTTTCCCTTTGCGCGGAGTTCATGGGTGTTGGTCGATGCCTTTGGGTCAGCGATTATTCTCACTTTGGTCCGCTCAAAACCAAGGCCAGCAAGGGAAACAGCTGCCGCGACATTTATGTTCTTAGGGAACTTCTTCACGGCTTCTGCGGCAGTTCCATCGAAAAGGACTGTCTCTTTTGTGACCGATATGCCAAGGGAAGAGGGCGGCTTTCTTGTGGTCAGGGAGACGCTCTCAAGGCCGGCGAAAGAGGCAGATGAGAGGGCATCCAAGCCGCCCAGGGCGCCTGAAGGGAGATAGATCTTTGCGCCGGAAGAGCTGGCAGAGGAAATGAGAGAAGAGAGGAGCTTTGGGTCTGAAAGGGCTCCTATGCTCATGAGAAGGATAGAGCGGCCGGATGAGAGGACCGGTTTGGCGTAGGAGCGGACCGCCTCCTGGCTGGCGCACTCGACTGCCAGATCAAAATTGGAAGCGAGGAAGTCATCGAAGGAACAGGGCTTGAAACCGAGGGAAGAGCATTTTTCAGGGTCAGAGTCAAAGGCAGAGACAAGCTCCAGGTCAAACTTCTTGCTCTTTGCTGCGTTGGCGATCGTGCTTCCGATAAAACCGCAACCTATCAACCCGATCTTCATCAAGGTGAGTAGGGAGGATAGAAATAAAAAGATTGTCAATTGGAATGCTTTTAAATTAGGGGGCTTTATCCGATTATATGCTGAGAGAGATGGTCTTGATATTGGTGCTTGCAGGAGGGTCACCTACACTATTTCAGAGCAGGTCAGAGAAAAGGAAAGGTATGGAAATAGGTTCCCTTAAGGGGGAGCGCTCAAGATGGAAGGAATCGTTCTCGATGCGGATCCTTGTCGGGATATTGTCAAAGAGAGCGCCGCCAAGAGGACCGGAGCTGGAGATGCCAGAGGTCAGAAGGACGGCCGCATCCTCCCGCCTGGAATAGGAGGCAAGAAGCGAAAGGAGAGAGGAGAGAGCGTGATTGTATGAGGGGAAATTGGACCGGCTCAAGGAGTTCAGGTAAAAACGGGTGAAAGAATCAATGACAAGGAGAGGGAACTTGGCCCTTGTCGCGCGATCTATGGCCTGCTCGAACTCCACGAAGTCCTCAGGGCGGTATATTAGGGTCGAGCCGGGGCGCTTTAGGAGGGAAAAGGCCGAGATATGAGACCTTGCGTCGATATAGCAGGACCTGGGGGAGGAGTTGCAGGCTGCAAGACAAAAAAGGGACTTCCCTGAAGAGGGAGGGCCGTAGATGAGGGATACTTGCCTTTTCGGGATCCCCCCACCCAAAACTTTATTAATGGTTTTTGATATAGTAATATACTCCACTAGATAATGGTGGGAAAAAAGAGATAAATAGTTAAGATGACGTCTGGAAAAGAACTAAGAGTGGCAAAGGCAACACCAGAAGACGCAGAGCGCGGGATAATAAGGATAGACGGCAAGACAATGCGCGAGATAAGCGTCTCACAAGGGGATGTCGTGGAGATAGAAGGGAAAAGAAAGACAGCAGCGATAGTAGAGAGAGCATACCCCTCAGACGTCGGCATGAACCTCATAAGGATGGACGGACTGATAAGGAAGAACGCCGAGACAAGCATAGAAGAGAACGTCAAGGTAAGAAGAGCGGAACCGAAAGAGGCGAAGAAGGTCGTGTTCGCGCCTGTGCAGAAGGAACTGCAAGGCAAAATAATGATACAAGGCCTTGAAAAGATGATAATGGGCAGGGCACTTGTGAAAGGTGACCTGATAGCCCCGATACAACAGAGGAGAAGAACGCAGCTTGAAGAGGTCATGACCCTATTTGAGCAAGGACCATTCCTCGGAGGATTCTCAGGACTAAAATTCGAAGTAGTGAACACAGACCCAACAGGGGTCGTCGTGATCACTGACCGCACAGAAGTGGTAGTATCTGAGAGCGCGGCAAAAGGAGCCGCAGAAAAGATACCTGAGGTCACTTATGAAGATATAGGCGGGTTGGGAGAAGAGATAGCAAAAGTAAGGGAAATGATAGAACTTCCCCTGAAACATCCCGAATTATTCCAGACGTTAGGGATAGACCCGCCGAAAGGAGTGCTTTTATATGGGCCACCTGGAACAGGGAAGACCCTGCTTGCAAAAGCAGTGGCGAACGAGACCAACGCGACATTCACAGCGCTCAATGGGCCGGAGATAATGTCAAAATGGTATGGGGAAAGCGAGAAAAAGCTCAGGGAAATATTCGAAGAGTCGCAGAAAAACGCGCCATCAATAATATTCATAGATGAGATAGATGCCATAGCACCCAAGAGAGAAGAGGTCACAGGAGAAGTTGAAAGAAGAGTCGTTGCCCAGCTACTGTCACTCATGGACGGGCTCACGACCAGAGGGCAAGTAATAGTCATAGCAGCGACGAACAGAGAGAACTCGATAGACCCAGCCCTGAGACGACCAGGCAGATTTGACAGGGAAATAGAGATAGGGGTGCCTGACAAGAGAGGCAGGAAAGAAATGCTGCAGATACACACAAGGAGAATGCCTATCGAAAAAGATGTTGACATTGACGCGATCGCGGAGATAACATACGGGTTCGTTGGCGCAGACATACAAGCGCTGATCAAAGAAGCGGCAATGGCAGCCCTCAGAAGACTTCTCCCAGAAATAAAGACAGAAGAGACAGAGGGAACGGTCTCAAAAGAGATACTTGAAAAACTGAGAGTGCACAAAGGAGACTTCCAAGAAGCACTGAAAATGGTGGAGCCCTCAGCAATGAGAGAGATACTCGTAGAGATACCCACGACAAGATGGGAGGATATAGGAGGGCTCGAGCACGTCAAACAACAGCTCAAAGAGGCGGTGGAATGGCCGCTCAAGAAACCAGAGGTCTTCAAAAGGATGGGAATAAAACCCCCGAAAGGGATACTCCTGTTCGGACCCCCTGGGACCGGGAAGACACTGCTTGCAAAAGCGGTCGCAAACGAATCAGACGCGAACTTCATAAGCGTCAAAGGGCCGGAGATACTCTCAAAATGGGTCGGGGAATCAGAGAAGACCATCAGAGAGATCTTCAGGAAAGCAAAGCAGGTCGCTCCAACGGTCATATTCTTTGACGAGCTGGACTCAATAGCCCCGAAGAGAGGAACAGATATAGGCTCAAAGGCAGGGGAAAGAGTGGTCGATCAACTGCTTACCGAGATAGACGGCGCAGAAGACATACGGGATGTAGTGGTGATAGGAGCCACGAACAGGCCGGATATCATAGACCCAGGACTCCTGCGGCCTGGAAGATTTGACAGGCACATACTGATACCAGTCCCAGAAAAAGCGGCCAGAGAAAAGATATTCGAGATACACCTGAAAAACATGCCGCTAGGAAAAGAGGTCAACGCTGGAAAGCTCTCTGAAAAAACAGAAGGATATGTCGGGGCGGATATAGAAACCCTATGCAGGGAAGCAGCGCTGAACACGCTCAGAAAGGACATTGATGCCAAAGAGGTCACAGAAAAGAACTTTGAAGAGGCAATGAAAGAGATGAACCCGACAATGAGCCCTGAAGTCGTGAAGAGCTATAAGGAGATACTTAAGGACTTCAAGAAAAGATCGACCACGAAAATAGATGAGACCGAACAATTGAGACGTTATTTGGGATAGGTCAAGAAACATAGCGCAAAAGCAGCAAAAGAAGCACAAGGATCGCCACAAGGGCGATGATAGTTCTGGAAAAAACCGCGATATCCTCACCGACACTGACAAGGACTATCGCGACTATCGAAAGAAGCACGCCAGCCATCACACCCAAAAGAAAGGTCTTAGGCACTGGAGACTTTGACTCCTGAAACTCAGAAACCTTTGACAGGATAAGATTCCCTGTAGCTATTGCTAAAAGGCCGAATAAAATAAGAGAAATGGCAAGCTTAGGCGAAAACTCCATCAGTCCTCAAGCCTTACGCCCTCTGCTGAAATAGAGGCCTTTAACACCTGGCCCCCTGCGTCAGATATGGCGGTGCACACATCCTCTGAATCAGAAAGAGCCAACATGCAGCCACCCCTGCCGCCGCCTGTGAGCTTTGCGCCAAAAGCGCCTGCAGAAAGAGCAGCATCGACAAGCCGGTCAAGCTCAGGGGAGCTAACACCTAATTGCTTCAAAAGGGAATGATTCTCGGTCATCAAAGAACCAAGCTCATTCAGATCCTCTGAGAGGAGCGCTTTCTTAACGGAAAGAGTGAGCTCGCCGATCCTATTGATAAGCTTCATGGCCGAAGGATCCTTATCGATCAAAGAGCGCACAGCGGAAACCGCAGATAAGGTATCCCCGCTCAGGCCGGTATAACCTATGACCAGAGGAACCTCCTTGAAATCCATTCCCGAAATAGACCCCCTGACAAACTCTATAAGCCCGCCAGAAGAGCAGACCGCAGAATCAACACCAGAAGGATTCCCATGCACGCATTTCTCCATCTCATTAGCAAGAGGCGCTACCTGAGCAGGCTCAAGACTCGGAAGAGCTGCCTTTATGAAAGCGCACGCCATCGCAGCTGAAGAGCCAAGACCCGCGCCAACAGGGAAATCAGAAGAGACCTCCACACGACATTCAGGAATGCTTGCAACCTCAAAACCCCGCCTGAAAAAAGAAAAAAGAGAGCCTTCAGATGAAAGAGGGCCGGAAACATCAATAGAACTGAAAGAGAGGAAAGGCTCACCCTCTGAGATGGAGACGTATATTCTAGGGGAGACCGCCAATGCAATGGCCGACTTGCCATAGACGACAGAATGCTCACCACTAAGAATGACCTTTGCCGGAGCAGAAGCCCTCATCTCTAGAAATCACCGGCTGACGAGACCTTGGAAAAAGCGCAAGAGACAAAAGGCATAGGAGACTGAGGCACCCTCACTGTAAAGGCATTAAGCTCTGAAGAGAACTTCGGAAGATTGGTGTCTATCATCGCCATGACCTTGTTCTCAAGCAGAGGGGAAAAAACAGGGTCGCCGATGATCTTCACGCACAAAAAGTTGTCTCCTGAAGAATAGATCCTTGAATAGATGTTGCCTTTCTTTGAATCAAGCTCAAACTTCCACTTATCAAAAAGCCTTCTGTCGATCAAATGGATAAACTCAGATAATAGCATATTAACCGAACATAACAGGTTTTATCTCCTGCTTTGAAAAAACCTTTGAGACCCCATGCTCGAAATCAGATGACTCGAAAAAATCGCGGTTCATGCGGATCGCGCTAAGCCCGGCCTCTGTGATCACTGACTTCAGATCAGCACCGCTCGCCCCCTCAGTGACCCTCGCAATATCCAGGATATCAAAACCCTTAGGAAGCTTCAACGGGCTTGTATGCACCTTCAGGATCTCAAGGCGCTCGCGCAGATCAGGAATATCGAACCTCACCACACGGTCGATCCTGCCAGGGCGCAAAAGAGCAGGGTCGATGATATCTATGCGGTTGGTCGCGGCTATAAGACGGACATTCCCTCTCTGGCTGAAACCATCAAGCTCTGCCAGGAACTGAATAAGCGTGCGCTGCACCTCCCTGTCAGCTCCAGTGCCGATATCAAGCCTCTTGGCCGCTATCGCATCTATCTCGTCTATGAAAAGAACGCTCGGAGCCTTCTCCCTTGCAAGCTCAAAAAGCTCCTTGACCACGCGCGCACCCTCTCCGATGAACTTGTTCACAAGCTCTGAGGATATCACATGAATGAAAGCCGCATCAGTAGCATTAGCTATTGCCTTTGCAAGCAGGGTCTTCCCTGTTCCAGGTGGCCCTGAGAAAAGAACACCCTTTGGAGGATCAATGCCAAGCCTCTCGAACATATCAGGCCTTAATAATGGAAGCTCAACGATCTCACGCGCCTGCCGTATCTGCTCAGTGCAACCCCCTATGTCCTGATAAGAGATATCAGGCTTCTCAATGACCTCCATAGCCACGACCAGGGGGTCCTTCTGAGATGGAAGAACCTCAACCACGGCCAATGTGGAATGATTCATCAAAACACGATCCCCTACCTTCAAAGAAACACCCTCAAGGATAGGAAGGACAAAAGTCGGGCCCGCCGAAGAGCGGACCACCAGCCTTGACTCCTGTATCTCGGTGACAGTGCCGACGATATGAGGCGGCCTGCGCAGGCGCTTGATATCCTCCTCAAGATGAGCCATCCTCTTTGAAAGATCCTTGTTCTTTGTCAAAAGCATGAAATACTCGGACTCAACAGACTTAAGGCGCGCCTTCTCGCTCTTAAGCCCAGAGAGCTCCCTTGTAACGGTATTGTACTTTGAAAGAACC
>JAIVYC010000020.1:0-7870 GCA_048635645.1 Sulfurovum sp.
GGTCGTGGACGTGATAGCCCAAGTGATAGACTATGGGAAGCCAATATTACTGTGCTCTGCTGGAGGAGACTTCACTGATGTCCACAGAAGAATGCTTGAAAGGGTCGGGATACCGACATTCTCAACACCAGAAAGAACCGTGAAAGCGATGAGCTCGCTGGTCAAGTTCAGTGAATACCTGAAACAAAAATGAGGATAAAACAGATAGATCTTGAGAAAGTCCACGGCATAGACTGCCTTATCAAAGCATACAAGACAAGCGCCTTCAATGCAAGGAAACTCGCGGAAGCCACAGACATCCTGGAAAAGATGATCAAAGACAAGAACTGCAAGGTCTTCCTAGGGATCGCAGGGGCCCTTGTGCCTGCAGGAATGAGAGGGATACTCGTGGACATGGTAAAAAAAGGGTATGTTGATGCTATTGTTACAACAGGAGCGAACATCACACACGACCTTGTGGAGGCGATAGGGGAGAGACATGTCGTCGGGTCTGAAACAGCAGATGATGTGAAACTTCACAAGAAGAAGATAAACCGGATCTATGATGTTTACATGCCGAACAAGGTGTATGAGAAATTGGAAAAAGAAGTGAAAAGAGTACTGGAGCTCATGCCAAAGAAAAAATACTCGATAAAAGAGTTCCTGCAAGAATTCGGGAAGAACGTGAAGGATAAAGACTCTCTGATGCGCGCATGCGCAGATAAAGGGGTTCCATTGTTCTGCCCAGGACTCTCAGACTCAGGATTCGGGCTCCAGACAATGTTCTACAGGCAAGGGATGGTCATAGACGCCCTGGAAGACGCGAACGAGATGATATCCCTTGCATGGGGAGCGAAAAAAAGCGGGGTTTTGATATTAGGAGGAGGGGTCCCAAAGAACTTCATATTCCAGGCAATGCAATTCAGCAAGGATGCAGAGTATGCAGTGCAGATAACAATGGACAGGCCTGAACACGGCGGGCTCTCAGGAGCCACACTTGAAGAAGCGATGTCCTGGGGCAAGATAAGCGGAAAGGCAAAGCATGCAGAAGTGATCTGCGATGTCACGATAGCACTGCCATTGATGATGGCTGCGGTAAAGGAGAGGATTTGATAATGGACAAGCTAAATTTTAGAAAAGCAAGAACCCCCTCTGAGATACTTGAAAAAGGGATCGCCTACTTTAAGAAAAGAAAAAATGTGAAGGAAAAATTCCGCAGAATAGACGCCCAGATACTGCATAACCTGCCGCATATCACAGCAGAGAGCGATACATACTTCATCAGGGTCGACCTTGAGAAACTCTCTGAAGTATACAAGAGAGCCGGAGAAGAGGGGATATGCCCAGAGATAATAGATGTATTTCAGGTCTCCACGGTATACGGGACCCTTGATTGCATTGTGAGAAAAAAGGCGTATGGTACGATGTTAAGCACCATGTACCTTGAGCAATACCAAAAAGAGACCCTCCTTGATATCTGCGAAAAACTTGAAGACACGATAAACAGGATGCATCATGTAGGGATAGCTCACGGGGACCTGAAAGATGAACATATAATCCTTGTTATGAGAGAGAACACAGTGACCAAGCTGTACCTGTTCGACTTTGGAGAAGGCTACCTAAAGGAATGGAGTAAGAAACGGTTTGAGGAAATATGCAAGCAAGACCTGAGAGACCTAAAAGTGATCAAAACCTCGATAAAGGCCAGGCAGAAAAAAATAGAAAAGCGGCCCTCTTAAAGGCCGGCATCCCTTCTAAGCTCGTCAGCCTTGTCTGTCAGCTCCCAGGTGAAATCAGGGTCATCGCGGCCAAAGTGCCCGTAAGCGGCTGTCTTCTGGTATATGGGGCGCTTGAGCCTCAGGTGACCTATGATCCCTGAAGGTGTCAGGTCAAAATGCTTTCTCACGAGCCCGGATATCTTGTCCTCGTCGATCCTATGCGTGCCAAAGGTATGGACGTTGATAGAGGTTGGCTCTGCAATACCAATGGCATAAGAGAGCTGGACCTCGCATTTGTCCGCAAGACCTGCCTTGACAATGTTCTTTGCCACATACCTGGCAGCATACGCACCACTGCGGTCGACCTTTGAAGGGTCCTTCCCTGAGAAAGCGCCGCCGCCATGCCTGCCAACACCGCCATAGGTGTCGACGATTATCTTTCTTCCAGTGACCCCGCTGTCACCCTCAGGGCCGCCGATGACGAACTTGCCGGTGGCATTCACATGGAACCTGGTATCAGGATCGATCAAATTGCCGCAGACAGGCTTTATGACATTCTCAATGATGTCCTTCTCTACCTGCTCCCTTGAAACAGAATCAGTATGCTGGGCAGCGATGACTATCGCAGTTATCCTTTTTGGAACACCGTTCTCATACTGGACAGAGACCTGGGATTTGCCATCAGGACCAAGGTAAGAGAGGGTCCCGTCCTTTCTTACTTCAGAGAGGCGTTGAGTAAGCTTGTGAGCCAGGGTTATCGGAAGAGGCATGAGTTCCGGGGTCTCATTGCAGGCAAAACCATACATCATTCCCTGGTCCCCTGCACCCTGAGCCTTTTCCTCAGAGGGGTCGACACCCTGAGCAATGTCAGGGGACTGCTCATGGATAGAGACAAGCACACCCGCATCATCACAATCGATCCCGAACTGCGGGTCAGTATAGCCGATCCCCTTAAGGGTCCTGCGGGCGACCTTCTGCACATCCACATAACCCTTTGTCGTCACCTCGCCTGCAGCCACCAAAAGGCCGGTGGTCGTAAGGCACTCAACAGCCACACGGGAATCAGGGTCCTGCTTCAGAAGTTCATCAAGGATCGCATCGCTCACCTGGTCGCATATCTTGTCAGGGTGTCCCTCGGTCACTGACTCAGATGTCACATACTCGAATCTTGCCATTTTCTACCTCCAGTAATAAAATGTTCGCTAAATTATTACTTTAATTGGACCTAAAGATATAAAAAAGTAGTGAATAAGTTTAAAAATCGAAGGAGATTTGCATAGGATATGGGCATAGAGAATAGAAGATATGAAGTGAGAATAGGCAAGGGACATCTCCTGGATGAGATAGACTCGTTCTTCACGAAAAAGCTTGACAGGAAAGAACACGCGATAAGGTATGCGATAGTAGATGTTAGAAAAGAAAAAGTTACCTTAGAAGCGACGATATTGGAGGAATAGATGGACGAGTTCACCATAGCCCAGATAATACCCACCGGGGTCGGAGCTGAAATAGGCGGGTATGTCGGGGACGCAACGCCGGCGACGAACATACTGGCAAGCATAGCGGACAAGGTCGTTACGCATCCCAATGTCGTGAATGCCGTGACAATGGAACTTGCAAAGGAGAATGTGCTGTATGTCGAAGGATACTCGCTTAATCTGTTGTTCAGAGGGGAGATAGCTCTCAGGGAAGTGCGCTCGAACAAGATAGGGGTGATACTTGACTGCGGGTCAAAGGACAAAGAAAGCCTTGACATGGCAGTGAACGCGATAGACGCGGTGCGCACGGTGAAAGGAATAGATGTCTTAGAGTATATTGTCACTGAGAAACCTGTGGGTGGGAGCGCGGTCAGGACAAAGGCCGGAGCATTCGTCGGGAAGATAAAAGAGCCGGGAACGTTCCTTAAACCAGCTGGCAGGCTGGTCAAGAGAGGGGCTGACGCGATAGCAGTATCAACGGTCATAAAGATAAGACCGAAAGATCTGCAAGAGTACTTCAAAGGGAAATGCCCGAACCCATACGGCGGGACAGAGGCCATAATATCGCATGCCATCTCAAGGAAGTATGGGCTGCCATGCGCGCATGCCCCTCTTCTCACGAAAAAAGAGATGTTCGACGAGATGTTCTCAGGAGTGGTCGACCCAAGAGCGGGAGCAGAAGCGATAAGCCCTGCCTATCTGGCGTGCATACTAGAGGGGCTTCATAAGGCGCCGAGGATAGTCAAGAGGAAAGAAGCGCGTGAAGGGGATGTGATAAGAGAAAAGATAAGCGCGGTCGTGCTGCCTGCAAGCTGCATGGGAGGCATACCTGCGCTTGCAGCCGACAAATATGAGATACCCATCATAGCAGTGGCTGAGAACAGGACAGTGCTGGATGTGACCGCAAAGAAGCTAGGGCTTAGGAATGTTATCAGTGTGAAAAACTACTTAGAGGCAGCAGGGGTCATCGCCGCGATGAAAGAAGGGATAGACCCAGACGCGGCCAAAAGGCCGGTAAGGAAGATAAGGAAAAGCATATAAAGGAGTTCTAAGACCATAGAGTTAACTAAAAAAAATAGTTAACTAAAAAAATAAAATTAGATAAAAGAAAGAGCAAAAGACTTTTAGAAAGATCATCAGATTTTTAGAAAGATCTACATACTTTTTCTGGGAATAAAAAACAAAATGGAACAATTTAGAAACTTGGGCATAACAGAGCCCATTTTAAAAGCGATAAAAGATGAAAAATTTGAAACGCCAACAGAGATACAGGAGAAAGCAATACCCCTTGTCTTTGCAGGGCAGGACCTGATAGCAGAGTCTGCAACAGGCTCAGGGAAGACACTCGTCTTCGGCTCAGGGATAATACAAAAGTCAAGGAGACGAGAAGGGGTACAGGCCCTAGTAGTGACACCAACAAGAGAACTGGCAGAGCAAGTAACAAAAGCCATAAAGGTATTCTCAAGCTACCAGCCATTGAACATCACGGCCGTATACGGAGGCAAACCGATAGGGCCGCAGATAAAAAGGCTTATTGCCGCGGATGTGGTAGTAGGAACTCCAGGAAGACTACTGGACCACCTTGAAAGAGGAACGCTCAAGTTGAATAGGGTCAAAATGCTCGTACTTGACGAGGCAGACCAGATGCTTGACATGGGATTCATAGATGATGTTGAAAGGATAATAGGGGAATGCCCGGCAAAAAGACAGACCCTGCTTTTCTCAGCCACAATACCCTATGATATAACGGAACTTGCGAGAAAACACATGAAAAAACCCGTGAAGGTGTCTGCAGAAACATATGTTGACCCTGGAAAATTAAAACAGGTATACTATGATGTGCAAGACCCCCTGAAATTCTCTCTCCTGGCCCACCTCCTGAAAAACGAGAGATCCGGGCTTGTGATGGTATTCTGCAACTCACGCAGGAACACAGACTTTGTGGCAAAGAACCTAAAGAGTGCCGGACTGGATGCGATAGCGATACACGGCGGGCTCACGCAGAACAAAAGAACAAGAATAATGGACCTGTTCAGCTCAAATAAGGCGCACGTGCTGGTATGCACAGACGTAGCCGCCAGAGGGCTTGACATACAAGGGGTCTCGCATGTCTACAATTATGACATACCAAAAGACACCAAACAATACATCCACAGGATAGGGCGCACAGCAAGAGCAGGAAAAGACGGTAAAGCGGTCAGCATTGTCTCGCGCAGAGACTATGAGAACTTCTCAAAGGTGCTGGAATACTATGATGTAGACATGGAGCAGGAAGAAACACCCTATGTGGAAAGGGTGAAAATAGCCCAGATGGCACGGCCGAGAAACCAAAGAAGCTTCCCAAGAGGGCATGGCAACCAGAGAAGGTATAGCAAAGATTATAACCCCCCTGAAAGAAAACCAAAATGGGGAGTATGAAAGCATTATACCTTGAAGACAGCTACCTGAAGGAATTTGAGGCGAAAATAGAAGAGGTCAAGGACGGCCGGTATGTCGTGCTTGACAGGACCGCATTCTACCCGAATAGCGGAGGCCAGCCGCATGACCTTGGGGTGATGGAGAAAGACGGGAAGGAATATAGGGTCCTGTTCGTCGGGAAATTCTCAGGGAAAATAAGCCATGAGGTCGAAGAAGGGCTTGCAGCCGGGGATAATGTCAAATGCAGGATAGACTGGGACCGGCGGTATAAGCTGATGCGGATGCACACTGCCACGCACGTTCTCGCATCAGTACTCTATAAGAGTGCCGGGGCGCTGATAACAGGGAATCAATTGGGGCTTGAGAAGACAAGGATCGATTTCAGCATGGAAGAGTTTGACAGGGAGAAGATCTCAGGGTATATGGAGAAGGCGAATGAGATCGCTGCGAAAGGGATCGAGGTGAAGACATACTTCCTGCCGAGAGAAAAGGCAATGGAAATAGAAGGGGCGGTAAAGCTTGCGAAAGCGCTGCCGCCTGATGTGTCGGAACTACGGATGCTGGAGATCGAAGGGGTGGACCTGCAGGCAGACGGAGGGACACACGTCAGGAACACATCCGAAATAGGGACGCTGAGATTTGTCTCAGCAGAGAACAAAGGGAAAAAGAATAGACGGATATATTTCACGCTTGAAGGATGAACCAGATAAAAAAAGTACACGACATTCTGCTTGAGGAATACGGAGAGCAGGGCTGGTGGCCAAAGACAGGGAAGAGTGCGTCTGGATATGACAAGAGGAACAAACGAAGGACCCCGAGCAAAAAAGAAAGACTTGAGATAACACTTGGAGCCATACTCACGCAGAACACCTCATGGAAAAACGTTGAGAAGACGATAGAGAAGCTGCATGCCAAGGGGTTAGTTGATGCAGGGAAACTGAAAGAGCTTCCTGAAAAAGAGCTCGCCGAGCTCATCAGGTCATCAGGATACTTCAACCAGAAGGCAAAGAAAATAAAGGAGTTCCTCAAGTATGAAGGGGAATTGACGAGAGAAGGGCTGTTGTCCATATGGGGGATAGGGCCTGAGACAGCTGACTCGATACTATTGTATGCGTATAGTAGGCCATATTTTGTGGTGGACGCGTACACCAAGAGGCTATTAGGAAGGATGGGCTTGTGCAGGAAGGGGATGGGATATGAGGAGATACAGGAGATCTTCCACTCCTGCCTTGAGAGAGATCCTGCCTTGTTCAATGAGTACCATGCACTGATAGTCGAGCATGCCAAGAGGCACTGCAGAAAAAAGCCTGATTGTGAAGGATGCCCTGTGGAAAGGATTTGCGGGAAAATAGGCACCGAAAACTAAGAACGTTTTACAATGGCCAATTCCTCAAGGTCTTTTCTTGACAGGTCCTTTTTCTTTGAGAATTTCAAGAGCTTACCTGAGTCCTTAAAGATTATCTCTAAAAACATCTTGACCTTTTTTGAACTCACTGAGTTCTCTCCCTTTCCTATCCTTTTATTGGCCTTTAACAGAGCCTTGATGAACTCCATTAGATTCTCTGAGATGATCAGGCATTGTTTCCTTTTTGAGGTCGTGTCTTTCTGCTCCTTGATAAGGCAGGAAAGCAAAAGGACCTGGCCCTTAAGCATGTCTTCTATCGGTTCGGTCAGGCTATTGAAGACCTTATAACTAGTAAAAGGCTTGAATCTATGGTGGTTCGCGACCTCATAGAACTCCCTGACCTTTTTCATGTAGAAATTGCAGGCTGAAAGCAGGTCATTTGTTGTATATAGTATAAAGTCAAAAGAATCTTCAAACTTTGAATGCTTGTATAAGAGCAAAATATCCTCGTATCTCTCCTCAAACTTCTTATGCGCTGATACCAGGTCAGCAGAAACGCAGGCAAATTCCTTTTCTATCTTTTCTGACTTAATAGCTATGGTGAGTATATTTACTTCTTTACGTTTAAAAAACAATTCAAACCCTCAGTAGATTATTAGATGCTCTTTGTTTAAATAGGTATTTTTAAGGGATGCCGTTTTCCGATGGGGTGGATATGGGAAAAGCAAAATATTTTATCCTCACAAAAGATATCCTAATAGATGAAAAAAGTAGGAATTCTGACGCTTGCAGATAAGAAATCCCTCGCGTTTTCCGTCTTGAGCAGAATAGTTGAGCAGAGCGGTTGCTCTTTTTGCGCGGGAGCGAACCTGCCACCCCACAAGGCTGAAAAGCAAACATACGAAGCGGTGACAGACGCCTTGAGAAAGGTA
>JAIVYC010000021.1:0-7631 GCA_048635645.1 Sulfurovum sp.
CGATAGGAGTAATTGTCATTTTGTTAATCAAATTTGAAAAATAACTTCTTTAAAGATCGAACTGAGTTTCATATGAATGAAATGAAACAATTGCTTGAAAAGAGTTTAAAAGCACAATCTAAGGAAAAATAGTAATAAGATAATAAGATTTGAAAATAGAGAGGAAAAATGGTTGAAAAAGAAATATCAAATTTCGATGAACTACATGAAATCATTCAAAAATATGATTATAACATAACTATTTTTAGAGGGGTTAAAAAAGAAAAGTATGAACTAATACCTAAGGTTGGAAGAATTAAAAAATTTAAGTATCCAAAAAATAAATCATTGGAATTTATTGAACAAGATATTTTTAGAATATTTAAAGAAAGAGCCATACCTTTTCTTAATACAATTCCCAATAATGAGTGGGATTGGTTAGCAATTGCACAACATCATAGATTACCAACACGTCTGTTAGATTGGACAAGAAATCCATTAGTAGCAGCATATTTTGCCGTTGAAAAGAAATTTAATGGGAATAGTGCAATATACTCATTAGAATATTCTGGATATATTGATATTAAGCAGAATAAAAATCCCTTCGATTTCAATTATATTGGTAAATTTATCCCTCCTCATATAACAAAGAGGACATAAAGGAGCTGCAGAAGGAAAAGAGGAAAGCCAGGAAGATCGCAAGGAAATACGACTTTCTCCTGGCGCAGACAGACCTTATGGTGCTCATAGGAAAAACGCTCGGAGCAGTTCTAGGGCCGAAAGGAAAAATGCCAAAGCCACTCCCACCCCAGGCAGACCCGAGATCTATCATAGCAAGGCTTGAGAAAAGCGTGAAAGTAAGGGTAAAGGATGACCCAGTGATACATGTTCCAGTAGGGACAGAAGAGATGACAGATGAACAGATCTCAGATAATATATTAGCAGTGTTCAAAATCGTGGAGAACAAGCTCCCAAACGGCAAAGAGAACATAGGGACGATCTATCTTAAAACGACAATGGGGAGGTCAGTGCAACTATGACCAACCCAAAAAAGATAGAGGCCACGAAAAAGATACAAGAGAAGATAGCAGAGGCCAATGTGATAGGCGTGCTGAACCTAAGGGGAATGCCCTCAGCCCAGATGCAAAAGATGCGCGCTTCGATGAGAGGAGAGGCTGAGATACTTGTCGCAAAAAAAAGAATGACCAAAAGGGCGATAGGAGAGGTCAAAGACAAAAAGGCAGGGATCGAAAAGATAGAGGAGCACCTCATAGAACAGCCGGCACTGATCTTCAGCAAACTCAACCCATTCAAATTATATGCAATGCTTGACAAGAGCAAGGCGCCTGCAGCAGCAAAAGGAGGGGAAATATCCCCGGATGACATCCTAATCCCCAAAGGAGAGACGCCATTCGCGCCAGGGCCAGTGCTGGGAGAACTGCAAAAGGCAGGGCTCAAAGCGGCAATAGACGGCGGCAAGATAGTCATCAAAGAGGATAAGATCGTATGCAAAGCAGGGGAAAAAATACCCGCGAAGACAGTCGGGATACTTGCAAAGCTGGACATAAAACCCCTGACAATAGGGCTTGACCTTGTGGCAGCATATGAGGATGGGGTCATATATGGAAAAGATGTACTTGCAGTAGACCAGAAGCAATACATAGAGAACATACAGACGGCATTCAGGAACTCGCTCGGGCTCTCTATAGAGGCCGGATATCCGACGAAAGAGAACATAGAGATGATAGTCGGAAATGCAGTGAGAAACGTCAGGGCAATTTCCCTGGAATCAGGATTCCCAACAAAAGATACTATAGAGGAATTGCTTGCAAAAGCCCAAGCAAGCATGAACGCAATAAAAGGGCAGGTAAAGGAAAGCGTGCCAGAGAAAGAGGAAGAAAAGGCACAGGAAAAGGAAGAGAAAAAAGGAGATGAACCGGCTGAAAAGCCGGAAGAATCATCAAAATAACGATCACGGAGGTGTAACCATGGAATACATATATGCTGCAATGCTCCTGCATTCAACCGAGCAAAAAATAGACGAGGCCGGTGTGAAGAAAGTTCTGGAGGCAGCAGGCGCGAAGGTGGATGAAACAAGGGTAAAAGCACTTGTTGCCACGCTCGAAGGGGTCGATATAGAAGAAGCCATAAAAAACGCATCAGCAGCCCAAGTAGTAGCAGCGCCAGCGGCAGAACCAGCAGCACCAGCAGAAGCAAAAGAAGAGAAGAAGGAAAAGGCAGAAAAGAAAGCTGAAGAAGCAGCAGCAGGCCTGGGCGCCCTCTTTGGATGAACTTGTCTGGGAGACCAGACAATTCTTTTTCTTTTTTTGATCAGGGATACTGAGAAGTATGCAGAACAAAGAAACTAAAAAAAAATTCAACATTTCTAAGGATATACAGGATTTATTTCTGAAAACCCGGATTTTATGCCAATATTTACCAAAGGTATATAAATGGGAAACGACATACTATTGGTTGCTGAAGGATTAGGATAATTTATTCTAAAGCTTATTTAGACAAGAAATGGGGGATTGTAAAAAATGGCAAAGCAAATAAAAGACATCGTAATACACTTTGGAAAATGTAAGAAGATCGGAGAAAAAAAGGTGCCGACCATACGCTACATAGAGAGCATAGATACAAGCTTCGGACGAAAAATAGAAGAAGAAATAAAAGCAGAAAACTGATTTTTTAAGGATTTGATTTCTTAGAGATTTGACCCCTATGGAGTTGATCTCTTGGATCTCTCAAAGGAGATAGATGTACAGCAGGCCGAGCACTATGAGTATCACGGCCGCGCGAGACATGGCAAGAAGAACAGCAAGCCTGCGGTTCATGGAAAGAAAATAGAGATACGTGAAATAAGGGAAATAGACAGCAGGGGACAAAAGAACCAGATCAAAAGAAAACCCTGAAAGACCCCTGAAAGCCCAGAACCACGACAGGATCCAAAAGGCAAGGCCTATCTTCGGGTAATTGGCAGGGATAATATGCCTGGACCAGAGCTTTCCAAGGCCTTTAGTGATCCTCTTCACAATAGGAACCAAAGCAGCACCCCGACACCAAAAGGAATGAGAATATTGTCATCAAAACGCGTAGAGAAACTCTCAAGAACACAAGTGACAAAAGATACAAGTACAGCGAGCTTCAAGGGAAGCAGAAAAACAGAGATACAGAGACTTGCAAGAAAACACGCAAGCATACCCTCGAGCGTCTTCTTCTTTGACCATGGCAGGACCACTCGCCCAAAATATACGCCAATAAGAGTGGAAAAGGAGTCCCCAAAGGTAAGCACAAGCACAGAAATAAACGCGATCTCCCGGCCAAAAAGCAGGAGAGAAAGGAGAGCCCCAAAAGTAAACTGCAAAGGCCCAAGTCCAGGGCGCACGATAAGATGATACTCGCGCTCGCAATGCTTTATGAAATGGCTTGCGAATGGTATGCTCCTGCCTGACCTTAGGACATTAGAGAGAAAAAAGCCCGCAACAAAAAGGACCAAGAGAAGAAGCACTCCCGAAAGCTTGGACAAAGAAATGATCAAAGCTGAGATGAAAAGCCCGTACAGGATATGCACGGTCTGCCTTCTCAATTCCCTTCTTTTCATGAATAGGTGAATGGAGCAAACAGGATATAAAAGGAACGGCCACCTGAGAACAAGAAGAAGGACTACCTGAGAACAGCAGGGATCCCAAGAGAGATAAGAAGAGCCTTGAAGGCCTCAAGAGCAGCAGGAGAAAAGGGCGTGATAGAGGAAAAAGAGGGGTCAAGACAGTTATCAGGGCCAAAACCCTGCAGAACATACCTCCTGCAGCCTGAAATGAGCTTAGCTATCTCCCTCAGCTCAGAATCATCATGCAGACCAGGCACAAGCGTGGTCCTGAACTCATACTCAATTTTAGAGGACTTAAGGAGCATGATGCTCTCTTTGACCTTTGAGATATCGACCTCCACTCCGGCGACCTTGGAATAGGACCCAAGAGAGGACTTGACATCCATGGCGATATAGTCCAGAAGCCCCTTGTCGATCAGATCCCTCAACATCCCTGGGTTTGTCCCGTTAGTGTCAAGCTTGACAGGATACTTCTCCTTCAGACGAGAGATGAACGCAGGGAGACCTGAATGGATCGTAGGCTCGCCGCCAGTGATCACAACACCATCTATCCAGTCTGAAAGAGCGTCAATCTTCTCAAGAACAGAAGCCTCATCCTTTAGCTCAAGGTCCTTAGGCGGGTTGACAAGCTCAGGATTATGGCAAAAACCGCATCTGAAATTGCAGCCAGGGAGAAAAAGGACAGAAGAGAGCCTTCCATCCCAATCAACGAACGAGTTCTCAAGAAACCCTGCAAACTGCAGCATTATGAAGTAAATAGAGACTTAAGAATATTTAAATCTGGCGGGACACCCCTCCAATCCTTCACAACCCGCTCATCATCGAACTCCTCTTTTTCTTCATCAACAACAAACGTGCTAGGGGTCCCAAGAATATTGAAGAGCCTTGCCTCAACACTGCCATCAAGGTCATCAACATCAAAATATTTCACACTATCAGGATGCGCTTTCTCAAACTCAGATACCACCCTCTTTGCCTCAGGACACTTCGGGCAGTCCTGCTTCCAGAACAGATATAATTTCAGTTTTTCAGCCATAAAAAAGGTCCAGAGCAATAATAAGCGCCCTGAAAAAACCCCCTAAATCGATAAGCGTGTAAAAGAGGGTGAGCTATTTAATGGTTATGGAAATTGGACTTTTCCAGAGGGATCCGTGGACCTGGAAACAGAGCAACAAACCCAGGGGCCTGCGCTCATATCCCACTTGCACGCCCTGAAATAGGGGCTCTTGTTTTCCGCCCTATCACAGATGTCAGGAAGTTAAAGCAATAGTTCCTCTCATCAAGCAAACGCACCCTATTAGCGGACAAGAGAGAAGGCAGGTCATGCAGATGAGGAGAAGTCTGGCCAAGCAGCTTATGCGAGAAAAGATGAATGGAATGGACAAGATTCATGCCAGAACCGGATTCATCCACTACTCCAAGCTTCCCCCCTGTCTTAAGCACCCTCAACATCTCTGACAGGATAGAAGCGACATCCTCAGGACAGAACTCACAGAATAGAAAGGTCGTGCAAACAAAATCAAAAGAAGCAGACTCAAATGGAAGCCTGAAAGCATCCCCTTGTATGAAGTCAACATTCGAGACACCTTTTGCCTTGGCGCGCTTTTTCGCGATATTCAGCATGCTCCTGCTATAGTCAAGCCCTATGACCTTTCTGCAGTTCTTTGCCAGAAGGACAGAGGCATCGCCTGTCCCGCAGCCGACATCAAGCACGATCTCATGCCCCTCAAGAGAATCAAGAAGACCCTTTTTCGCTGTGCTTCCCTGGAAGAACGTGCCCATCTGAAATGCAAGGTCATAGCCTGCTGCCAGAAGATCATAGTGCATAGGAAACACCAGAGGAGCTACTCATGAAGATGGATTGGACAAGCAACTATTTCTTATTTTCCCTTGAAAGGATCTCCTGCACCTTGCGCTCAAGCTCCCTGATGGAGAGGACCTTGTTCCGCTCAAGAAGAAGCACGATATCGCCTTTGGAGACCTTAAGGCTCCTTGCCTCTTTTGCTATATTGGACTTGCCTGACCTTATGGCAACCATTGACTTTGAAAGCCTCTCCTTTCCTATATCATCCTCAAGCTGCCTGGCAAGCTTGCTCACGATGTAATAGAATTGCTTGCGGTCAAACTCTCCTGAAGGCTCGTAATCATAATCCGTATCCTTATGCTGCATCGCAGACTCAAGGTCAAGACCCAAAAGAGCAGCAGCCTGCCTGAGTGTCAGTTTTTTCTTCTTTTTATCAGTGGTTTTCATTTGAACTCCTTGTCCGCGCCCCTAAGCAAAAGAGCCTTGATAAGATAGGACTCATACTCGCCAAAAATCCTCTCAGCATCCTGCATAGAGATTATCCTACAGGAAACCTGATGAAGGAGATTAGGAAGCTCAGCGATCCTGAAGAGCTCAAGTATGCCCTGCATAAAATCCATAAGATTAATGCCACCTGCCAGGAAGAGCTCAAAAAGGAACCCTCTTGTGTTCAGGACGAAAACACTGCGCTTCTGTATGTCGCGCCACCTGTGCACAGCCTCAAAAAGGACATAATCATCAGTGACAAGCTCAGCGCTCATCTCAAGAGCACCAATGGCATTAGGGACATCATCCTCATGGATCTTTATGCCATGCTTTGCCATCTGCTTTGAGACCGCCTTCCTCTCCCGCTCGTCGCACTCAAAGACAGTTATCCTGCCGGAATCGACCGCCTTCTTGAGCTTCTCCTTTGAAGGGTTCCTTGAAACCTCATCAAAAGCAGACTTTGAGACATATAGCTCGCCCTTATAGGCATTGATAGTCCTCTCAAATAGACCGATATTCACAAGCCGGATGATAACACACGCATCAAGGAACTTACGCATTGATAGAGAGTAAGGGCGCAAGAGTATAAAAAGATTATAAATAGAACAACCTTTTTTGTTCTTTTAATGGGGATCATATCAGGTGGGCTTAAACGCGAGGAATTTGTCAGAGACAAACGGGAATTTGAAACCCTGACAGAAAAGTTCTCCAAAGAGATAGAACTGGACGCAGAATTCTTCAAATTGTTCACATCCAAAGTGCAGTATGAAGGATTTGAGATAGGAGAACCGACAGAAAAACTCAAAGACCAACGATCAAAATGCTACTTCAAACAATACAAAAACAGCGCAACACTACGAATGATCATAGACCCAACAGGAAAATACGTATATGGAATGCAATATGACAAGAATATCAGAGGATATCACGTAGAAGCCTACTGCACAAGGAATGTGGCAGGAGCAGTGATATGTGCACACGGAAACAAAGGCAGAAAACCAATAGCCTCAATATCATACATTAAAGGAAAACAAAAACATGGAATAAAAAGAGCTGCAATTGAGAACATCGCCTCAAGAGCCCTCTTCTCCGCACTACTCGGAAAATTCGAAAAACACCTCGGATACACAGAAGAAAAGATGCCAACGGTTCTGGCATATGAAAAACCGCTCAAAAGCGTCTGGTGCGTAGGCATCTTCACAAAACTCATGGACCAAGGAAAGCTTAACAAACAGAACTTAGAAGAATATGTGAAAAGAGTAAGTGAATTCGCAAAAATAGACCCTACCTCCACATGCGGGTACCTTCAAGCAAGCAGAGTAAAGGTAGAAGGACTAAGCACACTCCTAAACAGACTATCTGGCGAAAAGAAAAACATACTCCAAATATATGAAAGATACGAAGACATAGAAAACCTGGAAAAAAGAATAAAAAAGACAGCAGCAGACGCCAACATAGACCCAGTCACAACATGCAACTACCTTCAAGCAAGCAGAGTAAAGGTAGAAGGACTAAGCACACTCCAACAGAAACTGCTGGGTGAAAAGAAAAACATACTTGATATATATGAAAGATATGAAGACATAGAAAACCTGGAAAAAAGAATAAAAAAGACAGCAGCAGACGCCAAGATAGACCCAGTCACAACATGCAACTACCTTCAAGCAAGCAGGAAACACATAAAAGGGCTAAGAACATGCTCAAACAAACTGCTGGGTGAAAAGAAAAATATACACCAGATATATGAAAAAT
>JAIVYC010000022.1:0-7340 GCA_048635645.1 Sulfurovum sp.
CGACGCTCTTCCGATCTGCCGTAGGCATCTTTGCAGTTGTCGTCACAATTTATCAATTTTGGCCATATCAGAGCCAAGCAAGTCCCTGACAGAAGAGGTGACAGAGGAAAAGAGCTCTGCAAACTCAGGCCCCCTATGGTTTATCATGGGACGCATCATAGCACTCAAAACACTTGGCGGGACCTCAGTAGGGCCAGGGATATGCAAACGCTGCTTTTCCCCTGAAAGCTCACTGCTCATTTCAACCTCTTTGGCCAGGTAAGGCATTTGGAAACAGGAGGAAGGTCCCCCACGAGCTTGCTGAAGGCTTCCGGCCACTTAGACTGGTCAAAACCCTTTTGAGCAAGGAAAGCCGCGACCCACCTGGTGATGCCAATGCCTGTGCAGCCTGACCATAGATCCTTGTTCTTTGACTCCCTAATATGAAAAGACCTTGTGAACTTGTCCTTGTTATTATTGCCTGAATAGATCTCAAGCCACTCAGAATCCCGCGAGCCGCGATAAGGCATGTAAGTCTCAATGTCATAGGTCGGGACCTTCATGGAATCCTTGAAATCCTCGGTCCCAAGCTCACCCACGCTATACCAAGGGATCCCTACGACAACACGCCACTCAAGATCAAGAACATCCTCAACCACCTTAAGAGAGCGCTCAAGGATCTGGTCCCTTATCTTCACGACCTCCTCAGGATAGGCAAAATAGACCAGCTCAAGCCTCATGAACTCCTGGGTGCGGACGATACCCTCAACACCCCCATGCTCAAAGCGGTAGGTCCAGCCTGAACGGTCAAAGAACTTCACAGGAAGCTCCTTTTCAGAAAAGGACTCACCCTCATAAAGAGCATAAGAGGGCTCACACTGGGAAGGAGAAAGGACATATGAGGGCTCTCTCAGGTTCTTTGCAAGCTCCTTAGCATCAGGCTCTTTAGTAACGTCATATTTGTACCTGAAAACATCAAGACCTGCCTCATCACCAGGAGGGCAGGCATAGAACATATGAGCAGGCATCTTGCTGAAGTAGCCAGGCATCTTCTTCTCAACCTCAAAAGGGATCAGTTTAGGAAGAAGAACCTCCTCAAAACCAAGAGGCCTTGCGACCTCCTTGAGGAGTACTTCCTCGATCGCGCGTAAAATCCTGGCATACGGCTCAGTATAGACCCACTGCCCCCGCCCAGGGAACTCCTTGATCCAACCCAATTCCTTTGCTGCGTCAGCAGGATTCCTGTCAAAAAGCATCTTCTTACTACCTGAGTCTTTGACATGCACAAGATGCTCCTCGCCAGCAGGCTTATCCTCTGAAAGGGAAATTGCAAGAGAGACCAAACGGTCAATCGAGTTGTCATCAAGGTTCTCCTGCGGGACATCCTTCAGAAGGATAGTGAAATTCTTTCCCTCTTTTGCCTTTGAAACCATAGGAAGACGCGAAAGAGAGTCAGCAAGATGCTTGTCCCCAGGGATATCAAGGACGATCTTGTATTCATCAATCGAATAGCCGCGAACACCTACCTTGAACTCCCTGCCAAGGGCATCAGCAAGCGCCTTCTTCAAACGGATGATAGCATCATGAGGGCGGACATGCCTGCCGGAAGAGATGGAAAGGGAAAGAACGTTCTTTGAAATGGAAAAAGAGGAAAGCTTGGCACCCTGGCCTTCAGGAGCGCCTCTCTGCAGAAGGTCCTTTGTGGACTTTAATACAGACTCAACCGCCTTTTTATCAGGGGGCTTACTGAAACTTATACTTCCCTCCAGATGGAACTTCATGATAGTGTCAAAGGATTGATAGTAAGAGATAAAAAAGTTTCTCCATGAGAAATAGCCAGGATCAGGCGCGAAAAGCAATATAAAGGAAAGTGCGCATAAAAAAGCCATGACAAAGATAGCAGTACTAGGCTCGCATTCTGCCCTCCAGATACTCAAGGGGGCGAAAGAGGAAGGGTTCGAGACGATAGTAGTATGCGAGAAAGGAAGAGAAAAGACCTATAAGAGATTCGGGCTTGCAGATGAGATATTAGTGCTTGAGAAGTTCTCACAATTAGCGAAAGAGCAGGACAGACTGAAAGATGCTGTATTGGTCCCTCATGGGACATTGGTCGCGAAGGTCGACCTGGACAAGCTTGAAGTGCCTGTGTTCGGAAGCAAAAAATGCATGAAAAAAGAGGTCTCAAGAAAAAAACAGCAGGAATGGTTCAGGAAAGCAGGAGTAAGGACACCAGAGGAGTATGAGCCTGAAGGGATCGATAGGCTCTCGATAGCAAAATTCCCAGGAGCAAGAGGCGGGCATGGATACTTCCTATGCAGGTCAAAGGAAGAATTTGAAAAGAAAAGCAGAAAGCTCGTGGAAAAAGGAACGCTCACTAAAGAGGACCTGGAGAATGTGTTCATACAGGAGTATATTATAGGAGTCAATTTCTACCTGACCTACTTTAATTCCGCATTGAAAAAAGAGGTCGAGCTCTTTGGAATGGATCGGAGATATGAGACGAACATAGACGGGCTCGCAAGGATACCGGCAAAAGACCAGGAAGAGATCAGCACCTCATATGTGGTGGTCGGGAACACACCACTGGTCGCGAGAGAATCGCTGCTTGACCAGGTATTTGAGATAGGGGAAAAGATCGTCAAGGCAGAGCCTGAAATGACCGGGCCGTTCTGCATAGAGACGATATGCACGGACGAGATGGAGTTCATAGCATTCGAGATATCTGCAAGAATAGTCGCAGGAACCAACCTGTATGTGCAGGGCTCGCCATACTCATACCTAAAGTATGGGGAAGGGATGAGCATGGGGAAAAGGATAGCCAGGGAGATAAGAGAGGCGCTGGAAGCAGGGGAACTGGACAAGGTGACATCATGATAGAGAAAAGAGAGATGGGGGAAGCGTGCAAAGGGTATGGGAAAGACATCACTTTAGCGACCATAGGGTCGCACTCAGCACTGGACATATGCGACGGGGCGAAGGAGGAGGGATTCAAGACCCTGGTGATAGCAAGGAAAGACAGGGCAGGGCCATATGAACGGTATTTTAGGACACGCAAGGGAAAGGGATGCGTTGACACAGCCATAGTGCACGAGAGATATGATGAGATGAAAGAAGATGTTGAGAGACTGAAAAAAGAGAACAGCATATTCATCCCGAACAGGTCATTCACAGCATATGTGGACCTTGACTGGATAGAGAACGATTTCAGGATACCGATCTTTGGCTCAAGAGAACTGCTCAAGATAGAAGAGGAAAGAGACTACTATTCATTGCTTGAGGCGGCAAAACTGCCGTACCCGAAACACTATAAGAGGCCTGAAGAGATAGACTCACTGGCGATAATAAAGATACCCCATGCAAAAATGAGAACAGAAAGAGGGTTCTTCACAGCAGCCTCATATGAGGAGTATAGGGAAAAAACAGAAAGGCTAGAGAAGGCAGGAGCGATAGACAAGAAGGACCTTGAGAAGGCAATCATAGAGAAGTACATCATAGGACCTGTCTTCAACTTTGACCTCTTCTACTCACCGCTTGAGCAGGAAACCGAACTGCTCGGGGTCGACTGGAGATTCGAGTCAAGCCTTGACGGGTATGTGCGGCTCCCGGCTGCGCAGCAATTGACGCTCGCAGGAAAACAAAAGGACCCCATATACACCGTGGTCGGGCATAACCTTGCCACAGTGAGAGAATCACTGCTGCCTAAAGTGTTCGAGATGGCAGAAAGATTCGTTGAGCACACGAAACGCAAACACGAGCTCATAGGGCCGTTCTGCCTGCAGACAGTGGTTGACGAGAACATGGACTTCTACATATATGACGTGGCAGTGAGGATAGGAGGGGGCACTAACGTGCACATGTGGAGCGGGCACCCATATGGGAACATGCTCCACAGGGAAAGAATGAGCACAGGCAAACGGATAGCAAGAGAGATCAAACAGGCAATAGAACAGGAAAGGATAGAAGAAGTTATCAGCTAGAGTTTATGTCCCTGGCGGCTATCACACCGGTCGCAGCCGAAGGGATGATACCCCTTGCAATGCCCGCGCCGTCCCCGACGGCATACAAACCCTTGATAGTGGTCTCAAGTGTCTTCTTGGTCTTAAGCTTTCTATTATAGAGCTTTACCTCAGGAGCATAGAGAAGGGTTGAATCGCTGGAGATCCCAGGTATCACGCAATCAAGGGCCTCTAATGCCTCAAGGATATCAGCCACGACCCTGTGAGGAAGAGCCATTGAAATATCACCAGGGGTCACATGTTTCAGGGTCGGAGTGACATAAGAGTGCTCGATACGCTTCCAAGTGCTTCTCCTCCCCTTCCTCAGATCCTCAAGCCTCTGCAAGATAGGCTTGCCCCCGCCGATAGTTGTTGCAAGCTTTGCGATGGAAGACAGGTACTTGGATGTGTCCTCAACAGGCTGAGTGAGAGATACACTGACAAGAAGCGCAAAATTCGTGTTATTAGACTTCTGAGCCCTCAAAGCATGGCCATTCACAGAGATGAAAGAGCCATAATCCTCCTGAGTGATAAAACCCCGAGGATTAGTGCAGAAAGTACGGACAAAATCATCATATGTCTTAGTGCGGATATGGAACTTGGGATCATAATTGATAGAGGTCACCTCCTGCATCAAGACATTAGGAATCTCAACCCTCACGCCAATATCCCCATGCAGAAATTCCATGGGAACGCCTAGTTTCTCAGCCTGCTCACCAAGCCAGGAAGAGCCAGACCTGCCAACAGCAGCGATCACATTCTTTGCATGGATGGTCTCACTGCCTGATTTTCTCTTTACCTTCACACCCTTCACAGAGCCCTTTTCCGCAAGGATCTCAGTAACATCTGTCTCAAGCGCGAACTTGACCCCCTTTGACTCCAAATGCTCACGGATCGAAGTGACAACAGCCGGAAGAAAATCGCTGCCAATATGCCTCTGGCGAATAGGCAGGAAACGGATACCGCAAGAGGCGGCCTTGCGCTCAAGCCACTCTGTCTTATCCTTATTATTGAAAACAATATCAGGCACGCCATGCTCAAGGAAAATAGAGTCGATATGGTCCACCAGCTCCTGCGGCTTGCTGACAAAATCAGCCAGATTCCCGCCGATATCATAGCGAAGGTTGAGCTTGCCATCGCTCAAGCCGCCGGCGCCGCCAAGACCGCACATGACATTACAAGGAGTGCACTTGGTGCATTTGGTCGTCTGAGCAGGGCACTTCCTCTTCTTGATATCCTTCCCGATATCAATGACAAGTACCTTCTTCCCTGCAAGCTCATAAGCGGCGAAAAGCCCTGCAGGACCCGCACCTATGATGACCACGTCGTACATCAGAAGGGGTAAGTATGCCAAGGTATAAAAATGTAATCAGAGAGGGGGGCCATTAATGAACCCTAAGGCATAGCCGAGAAAAAAGAAGGCCTAAATCACTTCTACCGTGACTTGCTTGTTCCGTGCTGGAGTGCCTCCCAGTTTAACAAGCACGTTAACATAAAGTGAGGATGCCAAGGTTTCTAGGGAATAGGTCTTTGTGAAGCTTCCAGCTGATATTAGAAGGGTACTAGGATTATCAGACATTGAGGTTATATTGACCTGCGTAATTCCGCTTTGATCCGTCATGCTCGTGAATGTATAGCTGGTGCATGTGGCGGTTGCGCTTGCCTGCTTGTAGCCTGATCTTCCCTGCAGGTCTGTCGCATTCACAGTTACAGAACATATGCCCTCCTGCGTCGCTGTGAATGAGCTGGTGTAGATACAAGAGTCAGAGCAGGTGCCAGACTGTTTTGTGAGACTTAGAAAACCGGTTCCGCAGCCTGTGATATTTGCAGTCACAGATGAGATATCATCTGAATAGGCGGTTGTAAGGTTTGCAGATATTAAAAGCGTCTCATGAAGCATATTCACTGGATCAGGGGAAAGTGTGAGTGAGTAGAATATAGGATAGTCAATGCCCTCAGTAGTCAATGTGAAACCAGGGGTGCCTGTTGAGTCAGTGTGAGAAATGTAAGGATTCGTTATACTGAAACCAGGAGTATCCGTTGATTCAGTGTGAGAAACATAAGGATTCGTTATACTAAATCCAGGAGTATCGGTCTGAATCTCAACTGCAGAAGAGTATGGGATAAGCAAGAAAAGCAGTATCATCCATTTTGGTGCCATGTTGATCATGTGCTCAAATAGGTGATTGTTCCCGCGGGGCATATGTAGCTCTGCGTTGTGCTTGAGGGTATCAAGGGAGTTCCGGCATTATACTTCAGCTCAAACCAGTCTCCTGGGTTTGCAATGTCACCGAGAAACGAACAGGAGCTTGAGGAGATAGAGAACCCAGTGCCGCTTGGCGTATATGCGCAGGACTCGGTTCCACTGGCAGAATACTTCTTCAAGGTTACATCCCCTGAAAAGGAGAACCCACTCAAGACAGAATCCTCAAAAACAAAATTTGTACCCTGCGCGGGTGGAAAGAACCTAATCTCAACAGGAAGGACAGACGCGACTATGATATTTAGTTGCGGCAAGTACTTGCGCGCGCCGCCCACATAAATCGTGTCATTCCTAGCTGCGTAATCATTGAAAAAGATGGGGTCTGTCTGGTAGGCGCCATTCGTATCCACAGACAGATCATATTTTGGCGTGTTTTTTCCAGAGGAAGGATAAAAAGCCCCGACCACGCGGCAGTATGCATCACCATTGCTTGTTGGAGCGGCACAGATCGTGTTCCCAATCTGGTCTTTCACAATCAAGGTCCCACCGCTCACACTGGAACCAGAGTAGTCTTTCAAACTCACATTGAATCTTCCGAGTTCTGCGATCTTCCTGTCTCCGCTGGCAGCGAGATAGAGATCCACAACAGTATCAAATGACTGAAGAAAATTAACTGTGAGCTCAGCGCTTTTGGGCCCTCCCCCTGTTGCATAAATGTCTAGATTTAGCAGGTCAGACGCTTCGACATCGCAGGTGACCAAACCATTGGTATCTGTTGTGCCAGAACATTTTTGTGTTGTCGTGCCTTCAAGATATGCCTTCAATGGGACGCCTTCGATCGGCGAACCAACAGAATCTTTCAATGTTAGGTAGGTGCGCATTTTAACGGTCGGGCTGGGCGAATAGGAGCCAGTTACCAGATAGTTTTGCCCATATATGGGTGTGATCGAACCAGCAACGCCCGCGCTACCGCCATACATACAACCGGAACCGCCCCCTCCTGTCCCGCCAAGAGACACGATTGAACCAGTATGGGTGAGCAAACCAGCAGAAAAAGAAGAGGAACCTCCGGAACCGCCATCACCTCTAGTGGCAGTATAAGCATACGAACCAGTACAAGCACCGCCAACACCACCAGTAGAAATTATGGAGCCTGAAAGGGT
>JAIVYC010000023.1:0-7254 GCA_048635645.1 Sulfurovum sp.
TCTTTGATATAGCTCTTGAGCTCTTCTTTGGCTCCGCGCAAGTTTTTTATTCCCAGTATAGATGTTTGGTCTTTTTTGACGATGCCATTTGCTTTTGCCATTAGAATGTCAAGTCTTTTTGCTGTCTCTTTCCGGTCTTTGTTCCAGTCATAGCAACAGATCTTCCTGTTTTCAAAAATCTCCGATTCTTTTTCTCTTATGCCGCTCATCTTTTTTTCATATGCCCGGTACTCTTCTTCTGTCTCATATTTCCCTTTGGATGTTCTTGAGAGCAGCTTGACCAGTTCTTTTGCACTGATCTTGCCTCCATTATACTGGTCGGCTGTCTTTTGTTTTTTTCTGGGGTACTCTATGAGAAGTATGTCCGGGTCTATGCGTTCGATCGCCTCTTTTCTGAGCTCATATATCTGCTCTAGTCCTCTTTTGAGCCTGCCGCTTTCTTTATGGCCCCCTGCAATAAGGGCCCAAACTGAAAGAACATGGACCTCTGGAATGAGATATATCTCTTTTTTTCCAAGTCGATATCTTATGCCGTCAAGCATATTAATTAGAAACAGCTGGTCTGTTTTTATCATTTTGTGAGCGGGAAAACCCACTTTCTTGAACTGACGACCGGGTTTTTTTGAAGAAAAGATTTAAATACTATATATTTTATAATTAAAACATATAGTAGGTGATTGAGATGGAAGTTGCATTAACTAAATTATCCCCAAACGGGCAGGTTGTAATACCTTCAGAAATTAGAAAAGAAGCAGGTTTGAAGCCCTCAACAAAATTCATTGTATTTAATGAAGGAGGGAATATATTACTTAAACAAATTCGAAAGGAATCTTTAAAAAAAGACATAGAATTGATTGAAAAGATCCAAATGACCGAAGAACAAATAAATTCTGGAAAAGTTGTTAAAGCGGATACTTCGATGAGTGATGAAGAAATTGATGATCTTTTGATGGCTTAGGATGAAACTAGAAATACTCTTTTCAGAAGATTTCAAAAAGGAATTCAAAAAAATAAAAGAAAAAGATCTGCGATTAAAAATTATCAAGCGGATAAAGAAAATATCAGAACAGCCTGGATCAGGAAAACCATTAAGTCATGATCTAAGGAACCACAGAACTTTAAGGATTTCTCCTTTTAGGATAATTTATCGATTAGAAAAGGAGAGGATAATTATCAATTGCTTTGATCATAGAAAAGATGTATATAAATAGGGTGATCTGGGCTTTTTGGATTTGACTATTCTTTTTTGAGCGAGAGTATGGCTTCGGCAATGTCTCCTTTAGAGGATTCAAGCGCGTTTTTTGCCTCTTCCTGGGTCGCACCGGTCTGCTCAGCGACCATCTCTACATCCTCTTCTTTTATGCCTTCTTCCACGATTTCCTGGGCTTTCCCTATGATCTGGTATGATTCCTGTCCCATTATGTCTATTTTTGTCACTTGCGGGTTTTTTATCACCAGTGTCTTATCTGCTTGTTTTATGATGACCTCGTCTGCTTCGAGCTGCTTCATGCCCTGCATCATTCGTTTCATATCCCTGGGGTTTATGGGCATCATCGACTTATCTATCCAGCCATATCTTTATATGCTTTTTCCATTTTTCTTGTACTTATGGAGTGGAATGCTGTTAAAAAACACGTGAGGTTTACGTATGAGTTTCTCCTGAATTACGTGTGGGCTCTTCTTATCCCTGCTGTTCTTTTCATAACTCTTTTCAAGTTAGGCTTTATTTAGGATCTTGATGTCTATGGCCCAATTATACTCTCTTGGGCTGGTCTGTCTTACTTTTCTTTTCCCTGTGATCCTGATGTCCTTCCCTATCTCTTCCCTGATCTTTCCTGCTATTTCCTCGAACTCGTCTTCCTGTCCAAAGCAGTGGTAGTGTATCGTCCCTCCTTTTTTTATGATCTCTTTGGCTTTTTTCAAAAAGCCGAAGGCCTGCTTTGGCAGGTTCATTATCACTCTGTCTGCCTTCTCAGGCACGAGTTCCTCGATGTCTTTGGCGTCTCCTAGGATGGCTATCGCGTTTTTTGCCTTGTTTGTCTCTATATTCCTGACCAGGTACCGGTAGGCGTCTGGGTTGAGGTCTATCGCGTATACTTTCCTGCATTTTTTTGCTATCGGTATTGCGAATGGCCCGACCCCTGCGAACATGTCCACGACTATTTCATTTTTTTTCACTTTTGCTATTATCCTTTCTCTTTCTCTTGCGAGTCTTGGGGTGTAGAATACCTTTGCGATGTCCAGACTATAGGTGTGCTTGTTTTCTTTTGCGATCGTTTCTGTTTTTTTCTCTCCTGCGATGAACTGCACCGGCCTTACTCTATATTCCCCTTCTACCTTGCCTTTTCGTTTGCATACTGTCTTGACGTTCCTGTGCACTTTGAGTATGGCGTTTGCTATTTCTTTTTCTTTTTTTTCAAGTTCAGGAGGGATGAGCAGCACCGCTATCTCGCCTATGACATCAAATGATCTTTTTAGCGTGGATAGCTCTTTTTGTGTGAGTTTTCCTGTGAGGGCTTCTTTCAGGTTTTTTGGGCGGGTTTCTTTTTTTTTGAGTTTTTTTCTCGAGTATCCTATTTTCCCTGTTTTTTTTTCTTCTTCTTTGGTGAGTTTTCTTTTCAGGGGTATGTAGACGCTGATCTTATCAGTCTCTATTTTCCTGTTGGTATCAAGGGCTTTTATCTTCAGGAGGAACCGTCTTGTTCTTTCTCCCTTTTTTCTCTCTGTCTTGAGGCTTAGCATTCCAGTAGCTCGTCCAGTTCTTTGGCTTCTTTTACTATGGCACTTGCTCTCGTGTGCACTGGCTCTGGTCTTTTGAGCCCGTCTCCTGTGGCTATGCATACTATGTTGTCTGTTCTTTTTTCAGCCAGGTCGTATAGTGCGGCGATAGGCGCTGCCGCTGCTGGCTGGACGAACATACCTTCCTTTTTTGCAAGGAGCTTCTGCGCTCCGAGCATTCTCTCATCGCTTATCTGGAGTATCCTTCCTTTTGATTCCTTGACCGCTTTTAGCGCGCTTATCCCGTCTGTCGGGTTGCCTACTGCTATGGCGTGGGCTATCGTTTCTGGCTTTTCGGGTCTTATCTCTTTTTTCTCTGTGTATGCCTTGTAGACCGGGCTTGCCTTTTCTGCCTGCACCCCTATGAGCCTGGGCCTTGTATTTATCAGGCCAAGTGTTTCAAATTCCTTTATTCCTTTCCATATTGCCGAGAGGAGCGTGCCGTTCCCTATCGGGCATATTATGTGAGAGGGTGGTTTGAAGTTCTTTTCCTCTAAGATCTCATATACCATTGATTTCTGCCCTTCTTTCCTGTAGGCATAGTCTCCGAGAAGATACATTCCATGTTTCCTGCTGATCTCTTTTGCCATTTCCGAGCACTCGTCGTATGTTCCTTCGACCTCTATCAGTTTTGAGCCGTATACTCCTATTTGCACTCTTACTGAGTGGGATATGTGCTTTGGCGCTAATACATACAAAGGTATCTGGGATACTGCTGCGTATGCTGATGTGCTTGCGCCCATGTTCCCTGTCGATGCGACGCACATTCTTTTTGCTTTTGCCTCTATCGCCCTTGACATCTCTACCGTGCTTCCTCTGTCTTTGAAGCTTCCTGTCGGGTTTGATCTTTCCTCTTTGATATAGAGTTCTTTGAGTTTCAGGCTTTCCCCTATTCTTTTGGCTTTGACAAGTTTTGTGCCTCCTTCTCCGAGGCTGACCCTTTTTTTCACAGGGTATAGTTCTGAGTATTTCCACATTCCCGCGGGTCTTTTTTTGAGCGTTTTTTTCGTTAGTTCTATCTTGTCAAGCTCATATCGTATCTCAAGCGGCCCCCCGCACTTGCATGTATACAAGGTCTCGTTTAGGGGGTGTTCTTTTTTGCATTTCACGCAGAAGTATCTCATTTTTAGGCCCCGAAGAGCTTGTTCTTCCCTGCAAGGTCAAGAAGTATTGGCATCAGGTGTTTTCCCTGTATCCTGCACAGCGCTCCGCTTGCGCATTCTATCTCATCATACTTTTTTGTTTTATCCTTTCTCATTGTTTTTCCGCATATCGCGAGCGGCACAGGGTCTGCTGTGTGGTTTTTGAAGTCCACTGGCGTGGTGTGGTCGGCGCACAGGGCTATGGTCAGGTCTTTTGGGGCTTTTTTGAGTATCCTGCCGAGCATCCTGTCTACTTTTCCTATCATCTTTGCTTTTCCTTTTCCGTCTCCGTCGTGTGAGCGGTTGTCGCATCCCTTCACATGCAGGAGGCAGAAGTCCTTTTCTTCAAGCATTTCCATGGCAAGGTCTGTTTTTTTCCCTAGGTCTGAGTCCAGGTCTCCTCCTTTCACAAGTTTTGTTTCAAGCCCGCAGAACTTCGTGACCCCTGCTACTAGGGCTGTTGCTGTGATGCATCCTCCTGTTATGCCGTGTCTCTTCTCAAATGGCTCTATTCTCGGTGCAAGCCCTACCCCTCGCGTGATGATGGCATTGGCTGGCAGCATTCCTTTTTTCTTTCTTTTCTTGTTTATCTGGTGGTCTGAGAGTACTTTCTGGGTTTTTTCCAGGTACTCTTTGAGCACTTCAGCTGTTTTCAGGGCTTCCTTTTCAAGGGCGACCGGCTCTTTCACTTTCACCTGGTCTTCATGCGAGTCTGTGTCTGTTATCTGGTCTGATATTCCAGGCCCTCTGATTATCAGGGCGCCTCTGTGCGAGACCGAGTGTTTGACTATTATTTCTGTGTCTCCTATCTTCATTGTTGCTGCTTCGGCAAGTTCTTCAAGGCCAAAGTCTTGCCTGCCTGCGCGCCTGTCTATTACTTTCCCGTCTTTCACTGTCGCGAAGTTGCATCTCAGGGCCACGTCTCCTTCTATCACGTCCATTCCGATTCCTGCTGCTTCAAGTGGACCTCTTCCGGTATATACCTTGTATGGGTCGTATCCAAGCAACGATAAGTGCGCGGTGTCTGATCCGGGCCTTGTTCCTGGTTTTATTATGTCCATCACGCCGGTCGAGCCGTTTTTTGCAAGAAGGTCCATGTTCTTGTGTTTTGTGGCCTGCAGGGCTGTTTTCCCTCTGAACTGTTCTGAGGGTCTGTCCCCCATTCCATCGCTTATGATTAGAAGTGTTTTCATGTTCTTGCTAAAATTTCCGTTCAATAAAAACTATTCGGTGGCTCTTTCCAGAAAAACGGTCTTTATTCTTTACTGAGCATTTATATAATCCAGCTCCATTTTTTTTATAGGAGCATCTGCAACAAAGGGAGGGGCATGGTATGGCGGTTGAGGCGAACGATAATGTGGTTTTCATCGGGAATAAACCAGTGATGAACTATGTGATGGCTGTGATGACCCAGTTCAATAATAGCATGGATGAGGTCAAGATAAAGGCAAGAGGCAGGTCTATTTCGCGGGCTGTTGATGTGGCTGAGATAGTGAAGAATCGTTTTGCAAGCAGCAGCGGCGTGAAGAGCATAATCATAGGTACAGAGAAGATGACAGGGGAGAGGGGGGAGTCGAACGTGTCCACTATAGAGATAGGGATGCTTCGCAACTCCTCGAATTAGGATGAATGGCAAGTTCACTGTCCGGACGTTTGAGGTTGATTTTGCCAGGCAGGCGATCGTTCTCAGGGATGAGGATGCTGAGGAGCTTGGCGTGCGCACAGGCTCCCGGGTGAAGCTCATAAGCAAGAGAGCGGCAGCTGTCGCGGTTGTGAATACCACGCGCAAGTTCGTCAAGCCAAGGGAGATAGGGATATTCACCAAGGTCGCGAAGGACCTCAAGGTCGCGAAAGGGGATGATGTGAGCGTGCATGGTGTTGGCAGGCCGTCAAGCGTTACTTACATCAAGAAGAAGCTTGCTGGCGGGAAGCTTGATGCAAAGGAGATCTCAAAGGTCGTGGATGACATGGTGTCCGAGAACATGAGCGACATAGAGATATCCGCCTGGGTGTGCTCTCTTGAGGCGGGTGGCATGACCATGGAAGAGGTCACTGATCTTACAAAGGCAATGGCCTTTTCTGGAGATACTCTTGATTTTGAAGGTCCCGTTTATGACAAACATTCGATAGGCGGAGTCCCAGGCAATAAGATCACTCCGATCATCATCCCTATAGTCGCGGCTTGCGGCCTGAAGATCCCGAAGACATCTTCAAGGGCCATCACTTCTCCTTCCGGAGCTGCTGATGTGGTTGAGGTCTTTTGCAATGTTTCCTTTTCTCTTGATGAGATCAGGGAGATCGTTGAGAAGACGAGCGGTTGCATGGTCTGGGGCGGCGCTGTCAATCTTGCCCCTTGCGATGATATGATGATACAGGCCGAGTTTCCGCTTGATCTTGATCCGCGACCGCTCTTGCTTGCAAGTGTCATGAGCAAGAAGAAGGCGGTCGGCGCCACTCATTGTGTGATAGATATCCCTGTGGGGCATCAGACAAAGGTCGAGACCCTTCAGCTTGGTGAGGGGCTTGCAAGGGATTTCATTGATCTTGGCGCCAGGATAGATATGTCTCTTGAGTGCGCATTGACCTACGGGGGTCAGCCTCTTGGTTATGGTGTGGGCCCTGCTCTTGAGGCAAGGGAGGCCCTATCAACTCTTGTGACCGGCAAGGGTCCTGAGAGCCTTATTGACAAGTCCTGCGCTCTGGCAGGCATGCTTTTGGAGATAGGGGGTATCGCACCAAAGGATAAGGGGGCTTCTTATGCCTTTGAGGTCCTGCGCTCTGGCAAGGCCTATGCGAAGTTCAAGGAGATCATTGAGGCTCAGGGAGGCGACCCGAAGATAAAGGTCCAGGACATTCCCATTGGAAAGCATAAGTTCGAGGTGAGATCCCTTTCCCGCGGTTATGTCGCAAAGGTGAGCAATAGCGCGGTAAAGCTTATTGCTAGAGCAGCCGGGGCTCCAAGGCATAAAGAGGCAGGCATTCTTCTCAGCCAGAAGGTCGGGGCCAAGGTAAAGCAGGGAGATATCCTTTTCACTGTCTATTCTGACAATTCAGAGAAGCTTTCTCATGCCCAGATACTTGCAAACTCCCTGGTCCCGGTTAAGGTCGAGGGCATGGTTCTTGAGAAGATACATCCTCACATAAGAGTGAGATAAGGAAAGAGCATGAGCCGGATTCCAAACAACCTTTTTTTAGATATCTCGATCGTTTATGCTCTCTATATGACAAGGGTAAGAAGGGTGTCTGAATGAGATATAATAAGGTAATAAAAGAGTTGATGTCTTTGTCTGATCCAGGGACGGTCGAGGGCATGGCAAGGTTTGGCATCACTCCT
>JAIVYC010000024.1:0-7182 GCA_048635645.1 Sulfurovum sp.
CTTTGATTTCAAACTGCCTGGAGATCTTGAGGCACGCATTAGTACGAAGGTTAATATAGTAAGTTTCAACAAAAAAAGGATGGTATTTTTAAATGAGACAAATGAAGCGTAAGAAAAGGGCAGTTCCAGAAGGGGAGGTCAGGGTAAAGCTTCCCAGGGAAGGGGAAATGTTCGGCATTGCTGAGGAGATCCTCGGTGCAAGCCATATGAAAGTGCTTTGTCAGGACGGAAAGATGCGCATGTGCCGCATCATAGGCAAGATGAGGAGAAGGTTCTGGATCAGGCAGGGCGATGTCGTGATAATCAAGGTATGGACCTTCACGACCAAGGACGAGAAAGCGGACCTTGTGTGGCGATTCACGAACACTCAATCCCAGAAGCTGCAACGGCTGGGACATCTAGAGTGGCTTTCAAAAAATAAAGAGAAGGATATTGTTTTCTAGCCTGTATGTCTTTTGAGAACCTGGCACAGGGAAAGATCCTTGATGGCGTTTTTGACAAGAACACGCTCAAGACCCTTTTTTCTCTTGAGTCCTCTAGGATCATAAGCTCAATAGAGAGTCCTATCTCAACAGGCAAGGAAGCCTTCGTGTTCAGGGCCCGCGCTCCGGATGATTCGTTCCTTGCCGTAAAGGTATACCTGGTGAAGAACTGCAATTACCAAAAGATGTTCTCTTATCTCCAGGGAGACAGCAGATTCGTGGGCATCAAGAAGACCAAGCAGGCGATAGTGTTCGCCTTTTGCGCAAAAGAGTACCGGAACCTGCAAAGATCAAGGGAGCTCGGGGTAACATGTCCAAGGCCTGTCGCATACAAGAACAATGTGCTTATTGAGGAGTTCCTTGGAGATGATGCAGGCAACCCTGCTCCAAGAATGAAAGACCATGCGCCCGATGACCCTGAAGAATTCTACCGCCTGCTCTCAGATGACATAAAAAGGCTTTGGAACGGCGGTCTCGTCCATGGGGACCTGAGCGAGTATAACATCCTGGTCTTTGAGTCAGCTCCATGGCTTATTGACATGTCCCAGTGCGTGCTTTCCTCGCATCCTGAAGCGCTAAGATTCCTGAAAAGGGACATAAAGAACGTCAATAAATACTTCAAAAAAAAGCAGGTTAAGACCAGGGATCTCTTTGAGGAACTGGTAAAAGAGCCATGATCAGTGAAAGAGCCATAACATTTTTAAACCAGGTAGATTAGAGTTGTTGGATATGACAGAGCACGCAAAGATACCGCATGCAAGGGTCGCTGTGGTCATAGGGAAAAAAGGCAAGACAAAGAAGCAGATAGAAGAGACCACCCAGACCAGGCTCAAGATAAGTTCTGACGGAGAGGTAGAGATAACAAAGCTCAAGGATGCCCTTGACCCTCTTGCAGAGTGGACCGCAAGGGATATTATAAAGGCGATCGGAAGGGGTTTTAGCCCTGAAAGGGCGCTCGACCTTCTTGAGGAGGATGTCGTTCTGGAAGTAATAGACCTTAAGGAGTTCGCAGGCAGGTCAGAGAAGCATGTGGAACGGATCAGGTCGCGGCTCATAGGCACGCATGGAAAATGCCGCGAGCACATTGAATCCTTCACTCAGACCGATATTTCTATATATGGGAAGACCATTAGTATCATTGGCCGGATGGATGGCGTTTCAGTCGCCAAAGAGGCTATTACTAAATTGATTAATGGACAGATGCACAGTACAGTGTATCGGTTCTTGGAAAAGATGAGGGGGAAGATTCATTGACAGACGGGATTACAGCTGAAGAAATGGGACGCGGATTAAAGGAGATATCCATTGCCGAGTTCTTTGAGAAGAACAGGCACTTGCTTGGTTTTGACAACCCGCAAAAGGCCTTGATAACTGTTGTAAAGGAGGCTGTTGACAACAGTCTTGACGCATGCGAGGAGGCACGGATCCTGCCTAACGTCAAGGTAACTCTCAAGGAGCTTGGGAACAACCTACTAAGGGTCACCATAGAGGACAACGGCCCTGGCATCCTCAAGACGCATATCCCAAATGTCTTTGGAAAGCTCTTATACGGCTCGAAATTTCACCGCCTGCGCCAGTCAAGAGGCCAGCAGGGCATAGGAATATCCGCTGCGGTCCTCTACTCCCAGCTTACGACAGGCAAGCCGATACATGTCATCTCCCGCATATCAGAGTCAGGGCCTGCCCACAGGTACAAGCTGAGGATAGACACCCTGAAGAATGTCCCTGAGATCCTTGAGGACGAGATACTTGAGAACGCCAGGATCAAGAAAGGGACCATCATTGAGATGGACATAGAAGGAAAGTACATCCGCTCAAAGCACTCTCCTCTTGAGTATCTTTCCCAGTGCGCCATCATGAACCCCTTTGCAAAGATCAATTTCAAAGAGCCTGACGGAACAAGGACCATCTATGAGCGCGTGATAAGCGAGCTTCCAAAGCCCCCTGCAGAGATAAAGCCGCACCCGCGAGGCATTGAGCTCGGCATACTCATCCGCATGCTAAAGATGACAAAGGCAAGGAACATCAAAAGTTTCCTGACTTCTGATTTTTCAAGGGTCGGCTCAACATCAGCCGCTGACATCTGCAAAAAAGCAAAGGTAGACCCAAAGACCAGGCCATCTGAGATCACAAGGGATGATGCAGACAGGCTGCTCCGTGCGATGCAAAAGACAAAGCTCATGGCCCCGCCGACCAATTGCCTTTCTCCTGTCGGGGAGGACGCCATACTCGCAGGCCTTAAAAAGGAGATAAACGCAGAGTTCTACGCATCAATAAGCAGGACGCCTGCTGTCTACAGGGGATATCCATTCCAGATAGAGGCAGGGGTTGCCTATGGCGGGGAGATCCCTTCTGAAGGCCCTGCAAAGATCATAAGGTTCGCGAACCGCGTGCCTCTCCTATATGAGCTTGGCGCGTGCGCAATCACCCAGGCAGTCTCTGATGTCAATTGGAAGAGATACGGGCTTGACCAGACCGGCGGCAGGGGAGTGCCAAGAGGTCCTTTATCCATCATAGTGCACATGGTGTCTGTATGGGTGCCTTTCACCTCAGAGAGCAAGGAAGCCATAGCCTCATATGAGGATATCATGGATGAGATAAAGCTCGCGGTCCAGGAATGCGGGCGCCATCTTGGAAGATACCTCTCAGGGAAAAGAAGGGCTCAGGAAAGAGAGACCAAGAAAAAGTCGATAGAAAAGTATGCCCCTGAGATCGCCGCTGCCCTCTCTGAACTGACCGGCGAGAAACCTGACAATATCACTAAAATGATAAATGAGCTTGCCACAAGGAAGTTCCATATCGTGAACAAGGAGCTTATGGAAGACGAGGAACCGCAAGACAAGCAAGGGGATGGATCCAAACCCACAAAAGACACCAAACCAGGCGATGGCTCAAAACCAGAAGCCAAACCCACAAAAGACACCAACCAGGAAGAAGGGTCAAAACCAGAAGCTAACCAGGCAAAGGACGCATCAAAAGGAAGTGAGGAAGAATGAGCACTCAGGACACGAAAAGAAATGAGAACATAGGACTGATAGAGAACATAGGAAAAGAAGTTGTTGACGAGCTAAAGCAGGGGGAGAACCCCAAGATAACCGTCCCTCTAAGAGGCCTCTCGAACGTCTATTTCGACAAAAAGAACAGGGTGATCAGGCTTGGAGACAAGAAATCCTCAAGAAGCCTTCTGCATGTGGCTCATACAAAGAAGTTCATGCAGACAACGATCCTTGCTGCCTTATGCAAAAAGCTTCTTAAGAGCGGGAAGCATGCAAGCCTGAGAGAGGCCTATTACCAGTCAAAGCACTCTATCGCAGATTCCAAGGAGAACACCTTTGAGGACCAGTCAGAGTCTGACCCTATAATCGAGGACATGGAGACCATGCTGCAGGTCTTAAGAGAGAAGCTTCACTTATCCGCTGACCGCAGAGGTTACCTTTATGGAAAGATCCAGTTAGAGGACCGCGGCGATGTCATTGACTGCTCAAAGCTTGGCAGCGGGGGCTTTGGTCTGCCCTCTAACGTCGAGGAGATAAAGTTCAAGAATGTCAAGGCCGATTACCTGCTTGTTATTGAGACAGCCGCTATGTTCGAGCGTCTCATAGAGGAGAAGTTCGCGAAAAAGAACAACGCCCTACTCCTCGCGACCCAGGGACAGGCGGCAAGAGGCTGCAGGCGCATGATAAACCGCCTTGCCTCAGAGGCCAAGCTTCCTATCTACGTGTTCACTGATGGCGACCCATACGGCTACTACATCTATTCGGTCATAAAGCAGGGCTCGATCAACCTGGCATACCTCTCTGACCAGTTCGGAACCCCTTCCTGCAAGTTCCTTGGAATGCAGATGAAGGACATAAAAAGGTATGATCTCGGTCGTGTGACCGAGAAGCTCAAGGAGCTGGATGTCAAAAGGATCAATGAAGAGCTAAAGTATGCATGGTTCCAGAACGGCAAGTGGCAGGAAGAGCTCAAAAGCATGCTCAGCCTGGGTGTGCGTATCGAACAGCAGGCCCTTGCCCACAAGAGCCTTGAGTTCGTGGCAGAGGAGTATCTCCCTGAGAAGATAGAGAAAGAGGATTTCCTGCCTTAAGTACGGATGCTCTCACGTAGCTGCGGGGTGAACAGTGCTATCAATATTCCGAGCAACAAGCCAGTGTATAACCCTTTCAGATAGGGATCCCATCCAAAGAATTTCCCTATGGTCGATCCAATGATCCCGATCGAGCCTCCAATGACGGCAAGTCTCACAAGGTCGAATGCAAGTTTCTTTTTGTTCATTTTCTTTTGCCTCCCTTTTTCACTTTCCTTTGGATGGGCGCCATCTAGAAGAGAGCATAGAATATCCAACAAAAACACACGCAAGCACAAGGAAGGTACCTAAGATCAGTTTCCCTGATGCTTGTGATATCAATAGCAGCAAAATAACAGTAAATAGTATCACATTCACCTTTCTTTGCTCACCAGCCAGGTACAAATTCCTTAACATTGAACCCAATAGTCCGCCAGCGAAGAATCCGATCCCTATCACTCCTGGAAATGCCAGATCAAACCTGCCAGTGGTCAGATACCAAAACAAAAGGGCCACGGTGAACCCAACAACTCCAAATAAAAGTGCAAAGGAAATGTTTGCCTTGAAGTCCCTCTTCCCTTTAGCGTGTTTTGCCATCAGTCCCACTTGAACCCTGGGTCAGGCCTTTTTCGGTTCTCAAGCATGTCCGCACATCTTTCATACACAGCGCTTGCAATGAGAGGAAGAGCTATGGTGATGTCGCAGAATACCATGACCTTCTCAGCATCAGCTGCTATCTTTCCCCATGATTGCGCTTCATCGAACGTGCATCCAGAGAGTCCGCCAAACACAGGGTTGTCTGTTGTCACTTGTATCGCATACTTGTGGCCTTTGATCTTGTCTTCCATGTGCGTGTATGCCACTTCTGTCTGTTGGATGTAGTTCTTTGGTATCCCTCCGCCCAGGTAGATAACTCCGGTCTCGTTCGCCTTTGACACCACGCTTGTGAGCTCAACAACATCTCTTATTGTGTCTATCTCGACATGCCTGCCTGTCATCGCAAGGTCCTCTGCCAATGCCAGACCTATGGCGCTGTCGCATAGAGCAGGGCTGAAGATAGGGAATTTGTTCTGCGCGGCCTTTGTCAGTATCGTGTCCACTTTCCCTTCCTTTTCCAGGTAAAGCCCTAATCGATAGAGGAATTCTCTTGTGGTATAGGACTTCCCCACTCCCTTTGAGAAATCCCTTATCTTCGCATCGACCTCCAGGAACTCGTCCTCTGATGCGAACACATCATAGATCCTGTCTATCTTATGCTTGAGCAACTCCTTATCATCAACATTTGCAGAGCCCTGGTAGTGATAGAGCCCAAGGGCCTCATGAGCATCATGGAACAGGTTCGCGCCAGTGGACACTAGAACATCGATCATCTTGTTCTCTATCGCGAACTTGACTATATCCCTCATCCCTGCCGGCACCATCGCGCCTGACAGTCCCATCATGATCGTGGTATCCTCTCTCAGAGCCTTCTCCCACACCCGCGCGGCAAGGGCAAGGTTCTTCCCCTGGAAGGCTGTCTGCTCCATCTTCTCAAGCAGTCTTGACGCTGTCGCACCATTCTCTATCTTAAAAGCTTCAACCTTCTTGACCAGATAGTCCTCTTTGCCCATTGATATCAAAACCTATCGTCTATACTCATTTAACTGTCATGGCGTATTATTTCCTTATCTTATAAAAAGTTTTTATAGGATTAACGACAGAAAAAGCGTTGTCAATAGCTCAGGTAGCAACCATTTTTAAGCTACAACACACATAGATAGAAAAAGCATTGACAGAAACAAAGCCTCGGTAGCTCAGTAGGTAGAGCGTCCGCCTGTTAAGCGGCAGGTCGCTGGTTCAAGTCCAGCTCGGGGCGCTTTGCTTTTTCTTTGCCTCCTGAAAACCAATCAATCTATCACATATGATATAGTCTAGCATCATAGGAACCCCAAAGATTGCAATTGTATGTCTCAGTACAGGAACGGAATCATTATAATATTCACATACCTAAATTTATCAATGGCGAAAACAATTGCGCTAGTGTATCCATTCAAGGACCTGTACGCCTTCAAAAAAGAGAGATACAAAATAGTTGCAGCTATTCAGCATGAATCAACGATCCCAGAAAAATTTCAGAAAGAGAATCCAGACTGTATGATATTTCCAAGTAAATTGGAGGATATCTCAGCTCGAGACTTCAAACGAAAAACACATCAAAAAAGAATAGATCTGCTTATTGGAAGCCCACCTTACATTCCAGAAAATAAAAAAAGATGGAAATCTTTCATTCCTAAGTTCTTTCGTTTAATCAAAGAAATCAACCCAAAATATATTCTGATCTATTACCCCACTAGAAGTAAACAGAAAACAGCTATAAAATTTATCAAAAACCAAATTACCCACGATATAAAAAGGACCGGATACATAATAGATCAGATAGTGGAAATGGTAGTGCAATTCAAACTCAATGATACCCTAGTTGATCCATTTTGCGGAACGAATTGTATCATTGGAAAGAAAAAATTCAATAATACCAAAAGTGAAATTCCAAGCCATGCAACGAACTTACAGATTGCCAAAAGCCTAAAAAAAGTGATAGGAACAAAACTCACACAGCATGAACGAAGAAGATTTTTAGAAGAAATAGAAACCATC
>JAIVYC010000025.1:0-7130 GCA_048635645.1 Sulfurovum sp.
AGAGCAGTTCCATCCGTTCGAGCAATACTGGTCCTGTTTATTCGTTCCTTGCGTCCATGCTGTGCAATCCCAGGACTCGCAGACATCCCCATTCCAGACAGTGCAGTCAAATACGCCTGAACAAGATTGATCATATGTAACCTCAGTCCAGGCTGTGCAGTCCCAGTCAGCGCAGACAGTTCCGTTCCAGCTGGTGCAGTTCCATTCACCACTGCAATACACATCATCAGGAACCCCCCCCTCAGACCATCCCAGGCAATTCCAGTATTCGCAATAAGCGCCGTTCCAGGCAGCGCAATCCCAGCCTCCAGAGCAATATGCAAGTGTGTTGACTGTTTTATCTGAACTCCAGCCCTCACATTTGTATTCTGCGCAAGTAACGCCATTCCAGCGCGTGCAGTTCCAGCCGCCAGAGCAGTAGTTTGTAGTCGTCGCTGATACGGCTGTCCAGGCATTGCAATCCCAGAGCTCGCACTTCTCTGTTGTCTCCCCATAATCATTCAGCTGGATAGGACACTCGTCAAAGTCATTTCCGTCATTCAGTACATTTCGGTATACCCAGCCGCTTTCAGAGGACATGAAGAATGCAAGGGTCGCGCTTGGAGTGCCGGATGCCGTGTTCTCAGCAAGGGCCTTTTGCCCTCCAAAGGAGAACTCCAAGAAATGCGCTCCAGGGGTCAGGACCCTGCTTGTCTCATAGCTGGTCCCAGGGCATTCGTAATCTTTGATGAACAAGGAGTTGTTCAGCCATTGGGGTTCAATGGGCTCATTTCCGCACGTTAGTTGCAGGAACTTTAGGTCATTGTTCCCGTTCGTATTGCTCCATGTGGTTCCATTGACAGGGGTTATGGTCAGGTCGGCTGTCCCTGTTGTGTTGAAAGAGACGGTCCAGTCCCCGCCGACGATAGGGTAGGACTTGGGGTTGAGTATCGTGAGGATCTCATTGTCTCCTGGAGTTGAAAAAGAGTCTACAGAGACAGGGTCTGTGTAGGAAATGTCTGTGGGAGCAGTGGTGGAAAGGAACGCGAGCGATGGCGCTAAAACGATGGCTAGCAAAATCTGTGTTAGGTTCCCCCTGCTCCTGCGATATGGAATCCTCATTGATGGAAGCTACTCTTCTCCGATCTCACCAAAGATTTCCTGTTCAGGATAAACTATCATCCCGCTATCAGTGATCTCCATTGCAACTATCTTTTCCTGATGCTTTGCGCCGCGCATTTTCAGGACCTCTATTGCCCTCTCCCGTATATTGCCTCTCTCTATGTTGTACAGGACTATCAGGCCGTCAGCCAAAAACTCCTCAACACCTGTTGTTGAAAAGATCTCAGGGATCTGCTTTGTCTCGGTTATAAGAAAGGAGGTGGCGCCGAGCTTTTCAAAGAAATTGAAAAGCTGCTCTATGTATATGCGGTAGGAATCCTCCTTTTCAGTGAATGTGGCGGCAAGCGCAGTGAGCGAATCAAGAGCGATAAAATCAGGCTTAAAGTCTTCAGGCAGGAGCATAGGGTCCAGATCTATGAGCAGCTCGCCCTTTTCCTTTGCAAGCATTGCATCAACGCTTCTTGCTATCTCAAATGAGCTGTATTTCTTTATCCTAAGCTTCCCTGACCCTGCCAGTTTGTCAGCATCCCAGCCAAAATCCTTCATATGGCCCATCAGCCTTGACTCAGACTCCTCAAAGCTCATGTAAAGGCACTTCTTTCCCTGGGAGGCATGATATGCAAGCGTCTGCAGACAAAAGATCGTTTTTCCGCTCCCTGCGCCCCCGGCGACAAGAAGGGTTGAGCTCTTTGGTATGCTTTTCTCAAATAACTCATCAAAGCCAGGAACCCCTGTCACGACATACTTCTTTTCCATCCTTCTTTTTTTCTTATCCTTCAGACCCCAGATAGCGTCTTTTGCCGGGGCTCTTTGCTCAATGATCTGCTCCTCAGGCTCCTTTGTCCTAGTGGGCTTTAGCTTGCTTTTTATTTTAGCCTTGATCCTGGCCATGTCAAAGAATATCTGCCTGCTTTTTTCCGGGCCTGCACCCTCTTTCTGGGCTAGCTTCTTGGAATTTCCCGCTTTCACGGCAGAACTTCCAGCGTTCCCGGTCCCTTTCCCTTTTAAGGTGTCTTTTTCCTCTTTTCTCTTGCGCGGCATTTAACTATCTCTCTATGGATACTTTTGTGTCGATCAATCTCTAAATGGATAATATCCTCATACTATTTAAGGATTATATGCGATCAAATCTGCCGAATTTATATTGGCGATTTTCAGAAATAATAGGGCAATGATCGTTAGGAACGGTCGTTTCCTGGCTTTTACTCTGGTTTGGGCTGGGCTTCCTGGTTGGGTTGGGCTTCTGGCTTTGATTGCTCTTTTGACGCAGGTCGCTTTTTTGACTTGGGTTGCTCTTCGGTCAGATCAATGACCTTGTCAACGAACATCGAGCTTTCCTGGATCAGCTCAGAGTGCTGCTCCATCTTCAGTGCATAAAAGACCGCTCCGGTCTTGCTGTCCCTGATCTTATTGACGAGAGAGGCCATGAATTTGCCGACAGGGGCCTTCTTTTCGTATATTAGGAGATTGGTGAGCGAATCAAAGAGCAGATAGTCAAAAGCACCCGAACCTGCCTTTGGGAAAAGGGCGCTCTTGGATCGTAGGCATTTTGAGGAAACCAGACAAAGCTCGGTCAATGCCATAGGAGAACTTACGAAATAGCACCTGTCTGTTCTGTCAGGGGTTTTCTTGATCGTCTTTGAGATAGCGTCGATATAGAAGATATTCTTTGTGTTCACGCCCTCTTTCTTCAGCTTGTCGTCGATCGCGGTATATGTCTTGTTCAAGGTCACATAGCATATGCTTTTCGCGGACAACTGCCTTGCTATGTCTAGTGTGAGCTCATTGTAGTCCATGCTTGGCATAAGCAAAAGTATGATCTGATTTTTGGATAACTCCTTTTTAATATCCATTTTGCCGAATTACCCGGGGATCACTGACCCGCTATCTCCCTGACCTTTTTCACCAGCTCATCAATGTCAAAGGGCTTCTGGATGAAACCGACCACCTTCTCTGACCCTAACAGATCCTCTTTCTCTGCCTCAGAAGTCCTCACAACGCTCAGATAGACTATTTTGATGTTCTCTATTTTATTGACAACATCCCTTACCAGCATCCCAGGCATCATTATATCAAGAAGGATAAGGTCAGGTTTCACCTGCTTTAACTTCTTTAAACAGTCGTCTCCATTGACAGCGGTCACGACGTTATATTTGTTCTTTTCAAGAACCGTCTTGACAGTAGCCCTCACATCAGGTTCATCATCCACGATCATTATTGTTTTGGCCATGTATACCCCTCCTTTCCCATCATTATCACTGTCTTGTCAACAAGGTCTCCAACATTCTGCAGGGCCTTTTTATCCCAATCCGCCTTTGAGACCATGAGGATCGTCTTTATTTTATGGGACCTTGCGATATCTAGAAAATGCTTAAAAAACCCGGCGATCTCTGAGGCATCATGATAGGCCATCAGTGAAGAGACAGAATCAAAGATAATAAAATCAGGCTTCTTTTCCAGCACTGTCCCTATCGCGCGGTCAAGCTCATCCAAAGACTGCAGATGCTCCAGAAATATGCAGTCCTTTCCTGCCGGCGGAACCTCGCTCATTGCACGCGTGATGCCATCGATATAGAAGAACTTGCTAGCATCGATCCTCTTTGTCTTAAGAGACTGCAGCATGAACGAGTGGGTCTTGTTCAGAGTGACATAACAGGCCAGCGTGAACTCCAGGTCCCTGAACAGATTGAGAACGATCTCAGTGTCCCTGTTCACATCATCCTCAACAACCAGGATGGCCTGATTATTGCGGATCTCGCTTTTAAGCGCTTGGACCATGTTATCATAGTTCATGTCTGATAGGACAAGGTTCGTGTCAGAGATCACAGCGCGGCGACTTTTAGAGGGCGTCATTTACCAGTACCTGCAAGCTTTAGCATTTTGAGTAATCAATCCTATAGAAGATGGATATATTAAAGCTTTTGTTCGCTCTCTCCGGCAGATAGTGCGATTCACGCGTTCGAGTAATGGTCATTAAGACTCTTCACTGAAATGGAATCGTGCCTTGCAGCATTTATCGCCTCAACAAGAGCCTTGGCACCTGAGACCGTGGTTATATAGGGCTTCTGGAACTCCACGCAGGCCCGCCTGATGGCATAGCCATCCCTCTTAGGGTTCCTGCCGATGGTCGGGGTGTTTATGACAAGAGACACGGTATCAAAAGAGTCGATTATGGAAGGAGGGCCCTGGGAGATCTTGTTCACGACTGTCACAGGAAGGCCTTCCTCTTCAAGTGCCTTTGCGGTTCCAGAGGTCGCGAGAAGCTCAAAACCAAGGTTCATCAGATCTCTTGCTATAGGGGTTATCCTTGGCTTGTCAGAATCCCTGACAGTCAGAAAGACCCGGCCAGAGTCAACAGGAAGACTACCTCCCTCAGCAAGGAAAGCCTTGTAAAAGGCAGAGCCGAAATTGTCAGAGATGCCCATGACCTCACCTGTAGACTTCATCTCAGGGCCGAGAACCACATCAACACCAGGAAGCTTGTCAAAGGGAAAGACGACCCCTTTCACAGAGACCCCTTTCGGCTTTGCCTCGCCCACAAAGCCAAGTTCGCGCAAGGAATGCCCAAGCATCACCTTGGTCGCAAGCTTTGCAAGCTGGACATTTATCACCATACCTTACTTTTGCTCTATCGCAACTATCACACCAACCTGATCTACCTCTTGGTTGCTGCGCCTTTATTCTATTCTCATGTGCTATAATCATGTTAATATAGGTAACTTCTGGAGGCAAAGCGAGTTAGGTAGAGAATAACCCAATAATTCTGGGCTATTCTTAACTCCTGGAGTATAAAGCTGAGAAGTTTTCGAATTACTTGCATTTTCACCCATTTCTGGTGCATATTCTCGTAATCCAATTCACTTATTGACATGTGCGAATCGTCTGGTCCCGAATGAATATACCGGACTCCTAGTCTCTTCAGAGACTCGATATTCCTTCTTGATCTGGTCTCGTCACGCCCTCTGAAGATTTCATCGACCGATGCCAGGGATATAATTGGTAGAACTCCTTTATTGGCGAACAAGGGGGCGAGATATGCGGTCTCTCCCTTGTCGAACCCGTCTATAACGTTATGATCGAGATAAACCGTAATCATTCTCTCCTATCGCTAATCGCTGCGGTTCACCTGGCGCAGGGGCTTACACCACATGGATAAAAGGCCAAAGCTTTCTGATAACCGCCAGAATTCCTAAGCGACCCGGCCCCTGCGATCAGGTGCAACCGCCTGGTTATGAGTCTAAATCATTAGGAAAATATCGATTAACCGCTTGTTCAACCTTCCTCAACCAACTTTGACGTTCCTCAAGCGTGCTCGTAACGACGACAGTGAATACTTCTCGATGGAAGTTCGAAACACCACAGAGATCAAAGATGCAATTTTTCCAAAGGAGTTGCAAGGGATCACCGAAAACTTCCTGCTCTCTTTTTGAGGGAGTATTTGCTGTGTTGAAAACAATTGTTGCTTTTGCTTTTAAAAGACCCACAGGTATTCCCTCGCCTTTGTCTCCTTCAAGGAATTTGTAAGCAACACCTGGTCTGATAATTCTATCGACCCATCCTTTTAGAATGGCTGGTGGTTGTCCCCACCAATTTGGGTGTATGATGACAATTCCATCCGCATCTGAGATTTCTTTACAATGCTTCTCAATTTCAAGTGGTAAATGAGCATCTTTGGGGAATTCTTTAAAGGGTAAGATTGGATCAAATTTTTCTTCATTCAGATCATGAAAATTAACATCATGGCCGTTTTTTTGCAATGCTTCAACGACAGTACTTGCTATTGCATGATTAAAGCTTTCCTTATTGGGATGTGCAAGTATTACTGATACTATCATCTTATTTCTCTTTCCTTAATTCTATATACACATAACCCATAAAGCTGAGTGGCTGGGCAACGATAACCGAAAAATTATGAAAAAGGTAAAAACTGTCGGTTAAATACTGCCTTTCAAAAGCGGCACGGCTTTGCCCAGTCCTTCTCAAGCGACTGGTTCTGCATTTTATTTTGAGAACGTTAATGTCATGACCACTCCAATAATTGTACCCAGTATTCCTAGTATTCCTGAAAGGCCTATTAATAATATTTGGGTTTTATATTTCAAGTAAAATGGCTCTAATTCTTCAATCCCTTGAGGTGTTATTGTAACTCGTCGGTTTTCTAAAATAATAAAGCCTTTTTTATAGAGAAAATAAATACTTGGGCCAATGAGTCTATCATATTCTTCCTTAACATCAAGTTCGGATATGTCTATTGATAAATCCGGAAGAGTACTGGAGATTTGTTTAGTATTGTTCAGAAAGTGAATCTTGAGCTGGGAAAGAATTTCATGATTGACTTTAGATATTGAATTTATCATATAAATTCCTCTCCTCTTTGCCTCCGACTAAGTTTTTCACGAATCTCTTCTTCTTCCACTAAATAGCCGAATTCCAATACTGTATCCGCCACATTAAAAAAAAGAATTTTTCCTATATTATCATCAAAAGAGATATCAACAGGTCTATCTGTCAGATTTTTAATACCCAAAGTGAGGCTCCCCTCAAATCCAGGATCAATGGAAGGCGAATTAACTATTTGAATTCCTTTTTTAATCAGATCTGAAACATTGCCAAAAATCGCCAAAATCGAAGAATCAAAACTAAAATGCTCCCTACTTTTAATTAAACCAAATCCATTTGCCGGAATTGTAGCTTTTCCAACCTTCTCTAAATCAATAATTTCTTCTTTTGGTGAGATTAGTTTTAGGGTGTCACCTGCACGGAAATAGTAAAACGTCTTAATGAGGTTTTTTGCTTTCATTGGACTTATCTTAATCTGATTTTTGAGATAACCATGTTTCATTAAAGTGTTTTTTGATAGTAAGAACATTTTTTCTCCTTTACTAAGTTTTTGCTATGCAGAACAGTGGGACTAGGGAACGGGTATTGATATATTGATATCCTGTCCTTTATCAATATATCAATACCCGTCCCCAATTACGCCCTTGGATCATTTTGCGAGCAAGGTCTTCGGCGCCTGGAAGTAGAGG
>JAIVYC010000026.1:0-6890 GCA_048635645.1 Sulfurovum sp.
TAATCATAGCAATAACATGAAGCTCTTATATGATGAGGCCACTTCCCGCATAACCGCCACTCACAAGCATTCTGACACGAACTCGAACAACTACCACAACAGCAGCTAATTCTTTGATGCTCTCTTGCCATTGCTGGTTGTGGCAGCGCTTTCGTTTTTCGTTTTTTGGATTTTTCTATTCCTGCAACGCTTTTTTCTTGTCTTTTTTTCAGCATCCTTTTTCCAAATTAGAAAACTTTAAATACTCGGTCTTTTTCTATCCCTTTATGTTCACACGGAACACAAGAGGAATAAACGCAGTCGTGATAGTTTTTTTTGTGTTGATAGTTCTTGTCGCGTCAGCGATTGTCGTGTTCTCATTGAACAGCGCCAAGGTGCGTCAGGCACCTTCTGCACCAGTGGAGTCTTCAGTCTCTGAGGAATTCCCTCTGCCTGACTCTAATGCCATTGTCGAGCTAAAGAAGCAGTGCACTGAATCCTGCGATGACAATGACCCATGCACCCGTGACTTCTGCAACACTGTCTATGGCCAGTGCGACCATGAGATCATAATCGGTTGCTGTGGCAACAATGCCTGTGATGGCAGCGAGACCTGTGTTTCCTCAGAGCCAGGCGCTGATAATTCAAATGCATGCGCAGCTGACTGTGGGGCCTGTATCGTATCTGTGAATATCCCTCCGATGGGATGGTGCACACTCAATGAGCTTGACAGCTCTCTCCTGCCGCCTTATGCCGCGACAAAGGCGTCTTTATCAGGCAGCAAGGCCTCTTTAAGCGTTGAGGTCATGAACCCGTCAGAGTTCACAGCCACTAATATCAAGGTGGAATTATATACCTCAGCAGGCTTTGACCTGGAATCAGGGCAGTCCAAGAGCGTATCCATAGAGGATATAGCCAAATATGACGCCAAGTCAGTGAGTTTCTCCTTTGCAAAGCAATCCAATGCAGTGGTTGGCGATTCTAACCCGACTTTTGTAAAATTGACCTATTCCTTGAATAACAAAAATGCCGTGTTATGCACGCAGGTGGTGTTTAGTTAATATGCGCTCTAATCTTATCTTTGGCATCTTCCTTTTCCTGGCGTTCTCATCCGTAGCATTCGCAGCCTGCAGTGCGCGCATCACAGTAAGAGACGGGTCTTGGGCGGTTCTGCCCTCTTTTAATGACGTCAGCATGACCTGTGATGCGACATGCACTTCCTGTTATATCGATGGCGTGAGCGGTTCAGACCTATCAGCAAAGATCGATTACACTGACTTGGACGCAGTCTACACTGATAATAGGGGAGTTGACTTTTTCCACCAGATGGGAACCCTCAAGTTGCGCAACAAGAGTTTCCTGACCTATTACAAGCTTTCCTTGTATGACACTTTCGAAAGCAAAGCAGTTGACAATGCCACAGTGATCATCTACCGCAATGGCACAACTGATGTGGTCTGGAGTGGAACCACGTTTAAGCAGGTAGCCCACAGCAGCGCTGACCAGCAATGTGATGATGACACAGATGAGGGCGGTTTCGCCGGTGGAAATGCCTATTTCATTCTTGATGCACGAGACAGCTATGACATAAATATAAAGCACCCCATATACTCAAAAGTCAAAGTCAAGCTCGTTGGCTATGATGCAGATGCCTATTCCGGGTCTGCGACGGTTGATGACAATTACGGCACAGGAGATTCAGACACATCTGGCACCACGAGTTTCTGGTTCCTTGACCATGACATAAGCACGGCCAGCGGCATTACCTTCAATCTGAACTCCTTGGGCATGTCTGCTTATGATCCGCAAAGCCTGGCTGCCTTGCAGCCCACTGAGATGGACATAACCGTCAAAGACCCCTCCAGGGGCACGGTCTGCTCAGGCAAGGTTGACGAGGATGGCCAGTGGTACTGCAATCTTCTATCTCATAGGTTCGATTACGATGATGAGACCGTACTGAATTATGATGTTGACTTTGTCTCTTCCAAATATGCCACCCTAAACGCAGGCAATTCAAGCCCTTTCACAGGCATTACAGTGCCAAACACATTCCGTTTCGGCAGTGATGTCACAGCGACAAAGCCTTTCAAGATGATACAAAAGACCGAGCTTGATCTCAATAATGACACCTATGTCTGGCTTATTTTCCCTCCAAAATCCAGCGAATATGAGGTCAATTTCACTGATTACATCGACCCTAATTTCGCCTTTGCAAGCTCAGTTTCGATCACACGAAAATCAAGTTATTCACCTAATTCCTGTGTAGTGACCCCAAGCACATCCAGCTGGACAGCTAACTCAGGCAACTGCGGCATGCTTGCAGACACAACAAACGCTGGTGACTGGTACCTTGTTTCCTATCTGGCCACTGCTCCAGGAACACCTGCATACTACACCTTCCCTTCAAATGGCGAGATTCACTCAAAGACCGAAACATAGGTTTGGGGTGGTTTGATCCTTATGTCTGATCTTCAAGACCGTTTTTTTTTGAGCGGGTTCATTTTTTTGTTTCTCCTTTCAGGATTCTCTTTTGCAGTTCCAGCAGTGACCATAAATACACCGGAAAATACAACATACCATAATGCTTCAGTTATCTTGAATACAACCATCACTGATGCCAGCCTTGATGCGTGTGCCTATTCTTTGGATGATTGGGTTACAAATACGACATTTGATTGTATGTCAGCGATCATGACCGTAAATGACGGCTCTAGCACGGTCCGGGTGCGGGCCAATGATACACTTGGTGCCATAAATGACTCTGAATCAGTCTCTTTTACCGTGACTCCTGCGATCACGGATTACTCTATCCCTTCTACCAGTGTGGGGGTCCAGGACCCTTACCAGTATTCTCCATCAGTCAGTACCCGGGATTACTCTATCCCTTCTACCGGTGTCTGGGTGCAGGATCCCTATGTTTACACGCCCCCTCTAGTGGGTAAGGATTACTCGATCCCTTCTACAAGTCTCTGGGTGCAAGAGCCGTATACTTATACATCTTCAGTAGGTGCTGATGATTACACGATCCCTTCTGCAAGTCTCTGGGTGCAAGAGCCGTATGTCTTTATCGAGAGTTTCACGGTCCTTAATTACACGATCCCTTCAGTAGGTCTCAATCTCATAATCCATGAGGAGACCGCTTGCGTCTCAGGGGAGGATTGCGCAGGCGTCGGCGGTCTTTGCATAAACGCTACATGCAGGCCTCTCACAGCTGTAGAGTATGGTGTGAAATGCAGTATCGATTCGACCAATTACGATTCAAGTCCATATGTCTGGCATCAGGCAGGTTGCACTGACCCGATCCAGTCGCAGGCGGTCCAGTTCAGCGGCATTATGAATGTCACATTCGATTTCCCTGGCCTGAAGGCGGGAAGTCACACTTTCAGGGCCTATTTTGAGGGCGCCTCAGAGAATATGTCTTACGTGACCTATGACATAACCCCGAATATCTCGGATTCGACCGACAAATTCGCAAATGTCAGGCTAATAACAACCGCTGTCCTATCTGGAGAGCCAAGGATAATCAGGGGTGAGGTCGTTGAATAGGCCGCTTTCCAAGAGAGCCCTATCGCCTATAGTCGTTATGCTGATCCTGTTCATGGTGATGACCATCTCCGCAACTGTCGTCTGGTGGTATTACAATGCCATCCTGCAGGGCAGTGTTCAGACAGCTCAGGCTGCGTCTTTAGGTGTCTTGAGCCGTATGGAAGAGAACATGTCCTACATTGGGTTGATGGAGATCTCGGAAGCCAATGGCAGCGAGGTCGTATATTTCAATGGCTCTGTCCTCTACGCCTCTAAGGTGATTTGTCTTGACGCTGACTGTAATACGAGCTACGTACCACCGCCGATCTAAATAAGACCCTTGAGTTTCTCAGCGGCTTTTTTAAGTTTTTCTTCAGGGATCTCTATTTCCTCTATCTTCCCGCCTTTTTTCCCTATTTTCACAGGAACCCCTAGAGCCACATCCTCTATCCCGTGCTCTCCTTTCAGAACATATTGCATCGGAAGAACCTCGCCCGTGTCCTCAGCGACTGCCTTCACGATCCTGTATATGCATGCAGCAGGGGCAAAAGCGGTGCACCCTTTTTTCTTTATGACTTCGGCCGCAGACGCCCTTGCTATTTCAGATTTTTCCTTTTCTTCTTCAACAAACACCATTTTCTCTCCATGCTCTCCAAGGACCATGCCTTTTCCGCCGTGGTAATGGTATCTCTCTGTGTCAAGGAGCGAGCCTAATCCCAATACCCGTTCCCTATTAAAGCCAGTATACTTCCACAATAGATAGGTGAGTATGTCTGAAGGATTCGCCACTTGTATCACCACTGCGTCTGGTGCCTTTTCCTTGATCTTTGATGCGACTTTCTCGATGATCTCCTTGTTTTTCTCAAGCACATCGGTCCGGCTCATCCCTGGTTTCCTTGGGTATCCTGCCGCGTTTATCACTATCCCTGCCCCTTCAAGTTCCTCATAGCCGCCGCTTTTCACTTTGGTTTTCTTTTCCAGTGCCTGTGCTGCATGCCCCAGGTCAAGCGCCTGGCCCTCTGCCAGTTCCTTTGCTATGTCAATAAGAACTATCTCCTCAAGTTCCATCTGGCTGACCAAGGTGTATGCAGTGGTCGCTCCGATGTTCCCTGCTCCTATGATCGCTATTTTCATCTCTTCCATCTCCTGACCACTAAGGTCATTCCATCCATCCCTTGACTACCTGGCCCATTCCTTGACCGCTGAGGCTATCTCTTTCATCTCTTCTTCCCCGAGCAGTGGATGCACCGGCAATGAGAGCACCTCTTTCGTGGCCTTTTCGGCCACAGGGTATGCTCCATACCCATGATAGACATCCTGCTGGGGTATTGTCTTTGGGTAATAGATCTCTGAGCCTATCTCTTTTTTCCTGAGCCACTCTTTCAGTTCATCTCTTCCTTTCTCCACTCTTATTGTGTACTGGTTGTATGAGTGCCTGCATTTCGCCCCTTCTATAGGGACCCTTATCCCATCAACGCCTTCAAGTTCCTCATTAAGCACTCTTGCGTTCTCTCTTCTTTTCCTAACATACCCATCCAATTTCTCCAATTGCGCAAGCCCTATGCCTGCGTTCAGGTCTGTCATCCTGTAGTTGAATCCTATTCGTGTGTGCTGGTATCTTACTGGCATCCCGTGGTTCCTGTAGAGCCTGCAGAACTCATCTATCTCCTCCGAGTTGGTGGTTATCATACCACCCTCTCCTGTGGTCATGTTCTTGGTCGGGTAAAAGCTGAATGTCCCTATGCCGAACGAGCCTGCCTTTTTCCCGTCATACTCTGCGCCGTGCGCCTGGCATGCGTCCTCAAGCACTGCTGCTCCTTTTTCCTCTGCCTTTTCCATGATCTCGTCCATGTCTGCGGTCTGCCCATATAGGTGCACAGGCAATAGAACGCCATTCTCTTTCAGTTCGATCTTTCCTGCATCTATATTGAAACTCTCTTCTCTAATATCAGCAAATCTCGGTTTTGCTCCTGTGTACAATATGCAGTTCGCTGTCGCTATAAAACTGAATGCAGTGGTCACTACCTCCCTGTCTTCCTTTTCAAGAAGCGCCTCAAGCGCTATGCAAAGCGCGGCTGTTCCTGAGTTCACAGCTATCGCATGCTTGACCCCAATATACTTGGCGAACTCTTTCTCGAATTCTCCCACAAGCGCTCCCTGGGCTATCTGCCCGTTCTCAAGGCATCTTGTGACATTCTCTATCTCCTTCTTCCCCATATCAGGCTTTGCGAGCGGTATCAATCTTATGCGCCTCCTTTATTTCTCCCATGACCCTTGCAGGGTTTCCTGCGACTATCTTTCCTGCCGGAACATCTTTAGTCACTACAGACCCTGCGCCCACTGCTGAGTCCTCTCCTATCTCCACTCCAGGCAATATGGTGGAATTGGCGCCTATCCTTGCGCCTCTCCTTACTACCGGCCCTTCCAATGTTATCTCTCCTCTTCCCATGTATTTATCATTGGTAAAGCACACTCTCGGCCCGATGAACACGTCATCCTCTATTTTTGAGTTTATGGTGATGTAATTGCACGACTGTATCGATACCCTGCTCCCTATCTCCACTTGCCCGTCTATGACCGTTCCGGTCCCTACGACCGTTTTGTCCCCTATCTTCGTCTTTTCCCTGATGACGACATTATGCCCGCAGAAGAACTCATCCCCTATCTCCACGTCGCTATAGATGATCGATTTGGACCTTATGAATGCTTTTTCCCCTATCTTCGCGCCTGCGATCTCTTTCCCCAATTCCCCTTTGGTGGGAACTCCTATCTCAACATCCTCTTCAAGAATACTGTTTTCCCCTATTTTGCTGTTTCCGCTTATTTTTGCCTTCATCTTTTCACACGCCAGGCCGAAAGGCCAGTTTGTCCCTAATGTGTCAATGATGGTATATATGTTTTCCGCAGGCCTTAAGGGGATCTTTATTCCTTCACTACTAGGTGCCAATTAACTATTTAATCGATCCTTCCATCCCCTATTCATGCTCAACCCCCTTGAACTGGTACGCACCATCATGAGGCCTAAAAGATTCCTGACCGCCATATCCACAAGCCCTGCCCTCAGGCAGAAGCTCATCCTTGAGATCAGGGACAATCTGCAGGAAGGCATCCGATGATCGAGGCCTCCTGCGCAAAGAGGACCTGTGTCCTGGTCGTCCAGCCCTGGACCCTCCGGATGGCGGATAATTCTCTCCGCAAAAACTTCTTGCCTTACATGAAGAAGCTAAAGGTGCAAGGGCTCCTGATAGGTTATGTCAGTTATTCAAGCGCGATCTCTGAAGTTTTTGCCAAGTTGTCTGATTTCGCTTTTTTCATGATGCTTTCAGATCTCCCTAAGCTCCCGTCTATCTGGAAAGATAGGGCGAATGCCCTGTGCTCTAACTACA
>JAIVYC010000027.1:0-6780 GCA_048635645.1 Sulfurovum sp.
CTTCGTTTATATGAGCTTCTGATGTTGCTGTTCCTTGTTCTATATGCCATCCTGGTAATATACTTCAATGTCAAGTACCCGAATTCTCAGGCAGAAGACCTTGCTATGGCGGAAATGGATATCCCTTCAGAAACGATCGAAAACATCTCTGAAGCAAACGCGCCGGAAACAGGCGAGAACATCTCGGTCAATGGATCCCTGCCCATCGAACCGCCACCTCCTTAGAGTTAGCATGAGTGAAAAGGCATATAGGAGACTAGACAGCCAGCTGCCGGTGAACGCCGATGCACAGTAGCCAATTCTCCAGCTTCTCAGATGAAGACTTCCCGGTTCAGAAAGCAGGCAAGAATCTATTTAAAACCTGAAGCGTATCCATTACCAATGAAAGCTCAATCAACCCAGATCTCTGTCATACTTTTGTTCCTTATCACCCTCACGCTCATAACGATGGTCTATGTCTGGGGGAACCCGATAATACAACGTGGCAGGGCGGCAGTATCCTATGAATACTCTCTTTCAAAGCTCTCAGAGGTAAGGAGCGCAGTATCCTCTGTCTCAGCGACAGAAGGCTCGCAGTATACAGTGGATATAAATCTTGAGGGGGTCCTGTTCACTGTGCTTGAAGGAGCATATATAAACCAGACGAACGAGACCGCGAACAATTCAATACAGCTCAGGCTTCTTCACACTTCAAACCTGGCAGGTTCCTGGGTTTTGATCGATCCGGAAGAGGATGATATGTCTCATATAGGGAACCTGAGCTCTGACCGTAGCGGAGTGATCCTGGGAAGAAGCGATGGGGCTGAGACTATATTGCGGTTGTGGTATAGGGATCTCTATGATAACCATACAGATACAACATATGAGATAAGGATCATCGCAGGAGAGATCTTAGGCGGAGGAGGCAGCAGACGGAGCATAGTTGTCAGAAACAATGGCACCACAGTTTCTGGGAACACAGTGACAACCGATGTGGTGGTTGGTCTTGTATAGGAAAAAGTGTAAAAATACCCAGAACCTCCATATTAAATGATGCGACTTGGCAACGAACATGCTGTAGTGAACCTGGTGGAGCAGGTATTTGTGTTCTCGATGGGTCTCTTGATACTGCTTGCGGTGTATGTGACATTTGAGCAGGTCGAGAGGGGATTTGAGCAAAACAGGAGGATGGCAGACTCAGATGAGATCGCTGCGCATATCTCTCTTGTAATAGCTGACCTGCATCTCATTGCAAGCGTTGGGAACAACGCATCTGTAAGCAGGACAGTAACATTCGCGAAACTGGACAAGATATACACTATAGAACTTTCAGGAGATCATGTTCTTGTTGAATCTGATACGACAACGGCAGAGCGCAAGATACCTGCTCCAATAAACTCCTCCGGCAAAGCTTATAGCGATGGACGGATTGTTATTTCCTATTCAAGCGAGGGGAAGGTCATATTAGAGACAGGATAATGGTCAGTGTTCGAGAGTGTAAATGAGCAGAGTAAACCAGATACTTAGGCGGATCGCAGACGAGAAGAGGAAGAAAGAGGCAGAAAAGAGAAGGGTCAAGGACATGCTTGACAGGGCAAAGAAAGCATCCAAAAATCCTGTTCTTGTGAACATATCAGGAGAGGTTAACTCAGGCAAGCTTGCCAAGGAGATGTCAGATGTGGTCAAATCCATGCAAGGCCTTAGTTCAAATCTTGCGACCAAGAACCTGCTCGATACTACCAGGGACCAGCAGCAGGTCCAGCCTCAACAAGCAACCACCACTATCGCTCCAACGATAACGATCGATACGAAAAAGATATCCGAGCAAATAAGCAAGGCGATCGATGCTGGAAAACTTCCTATAACCCCCACTGTTGTGAGCGTTCCAATGCCCCAGGTCGCTCCTTATTCTGCTAAAGCGGCCGCGCCGACGGGTGCGACGGCTGCGACGACTGCAACAGCTGCACAGGCGGCTGCAACAGCTGCACAGGCGGCTGCAGCAGCTGCACAGGTTACCGCAAAGGAGATCACGATAATACATGAGCGGGAAAAGGGGAAGGATGAAGAAGAGGGCAAGAAGATCATAAAGCAGCCTGACAGGTATCTTGCGGACTGGCAGGCAGAGGACCTTAGCAAATATGATGAGACATACACGCTGATAGAGAGAAACAAAAAACCAATGGCAAAAGCCCATATCCATTGGAGTCCTGAGGAAAATATACTTGTGTATGATGTAGTAGAACCGACTCTCAGTGAAGCTGCAAAAAAGGTCCTTGAAAAGCTTGGGAACCTGCTCATAGACAAACTTGAGGTCGAGTTCACGGCCCTTACCAAGGCGAAGGCCGAGGAATACATAATGAAAAAAATAGAGGAGCTTATTGAGTTCTATGGTTTACGGCTGAGCCCGGGAGAAAGAGAAATAGTAGAATACTATCTCATGAGGGATTTTATAGGGCTTGATGTCGTCGAACCCCTTCTCAGAGATGAGAACCTAGAGGACATAAGCTGCGACGGCGTTGGGATCCCCCTATTTGTGTACCATAGGAATCCCCATTACTCCTCGCTCAGGACCTCCTTTATGTTCAAAGACCACAAGACACTTAACTCGTTCGTCATGAAGCTCGGGCAGAGATGCGGGAGGTCAATAAGCGTGGCTGAGCCGCTTCTTGATGGCACGCTTCCTGATGGTTCAAGGGTCCAGGCAACCTATGGCAGTGACATATCTAGAAAGGGTTCGACGTTCACACTAAGAAAGTTCCTCAAGGACCCTCTGACGCCGATAGACCTTTTGATCTACGGCACGGTGAACTATGACCTTCTGGCGTACTTCTGGCTTGCCATAGAGCATGGTAAATCTGTGCTTATCTCTGGAGCCACAGCAACCGGAAAGACGTCCTTCCTGAACTCGGTGGGCCTTTTTATACGGCAGGATGCCAAGATAGTCTCAATAGAAGACACTGCGGAGCTCCAGCTCCCTCATGAGAACTGGCTGCCGCAAGTCACGAGAGTTGGTTTTGGGGCGTCAGATGTTACAGGCAGGAGGCTTGGCGAGGTCTCAATGTTCGACCTTCTAAAGGCATCCTTAAGGCAGAGGCCTGATTATATCGTTGTTGGGGAGGTTAGAGGCGCAGAGGCTTCCGTGCTTTTCCAGGAGATGGCGACAGGGCATCCTGGGCTTTCTACGATGCATGCAGATTCAATGGAAGCGGTTCTGAACAGGCTTGAAACTCCGCCGATAAGCCTTCCTCCAAGCCTGCTGCAGAATCTGGACCTTGTGGTAATACTTGTGAGAGAGAAGATCAGGGGCGCATATGTTCGGAGAGTTGCACATGTCATAGAGATAATGGGGTTTGACCTTAAGAGCCTGCGGCCTATCACTAACGAGGTGTTTGGATGGGTTCCTTCCAAGGACCGCTTTGTATACACAGGGCAGAGCCACATGCTCGGGATCCTGATGCAGGAGCGGGGGGCCAATGAGGAAAGCATTGCTGAGGAGCTGGAAAGAAGGATCAAGGTACTTAGGTGGCTTGCCGAGAACAGGATCCGGGATTACATGAGGGTCAGTTCGTACATAAACAAATATTACAAGGACCCTGAGAAGACACTTAAAGAGATCGGAGTGTTCTGATGCTTGCACGTCTTGCAAGAGCCTCCTACATTGTCTTTGGCCCGATAGTTGAAGCGATCGTTCCTTCTCTTGAAAGCACACGAGTTGAGCTAAAACGAGGCCAGGTGAACATGCTTTTAGAGGAGTACCTGAGCATCGCTGTGCTCATAAGCATTGTCTCAGGCATCTTTGCAGTTCTTGTGGGGAATTTTGTTTTTCCATTGCTCCTCCCTGGATACTCCAAGTTCATGCTGGCCCCTCTTTTTTTGCTTGCAGCGATCATCTTCTCGGTCTTGACCTTTCTGCTTTTTATGGTGTATCCATCGATAGCTTCAGACTCGGTGAAGAGAGGGATAGAGCTGAACCTTCCGTTCGCGGTGATATACATGGCCACAGTATCTGGTTCAGGGATACCTCCTTACAAGATATTCAAGCTTCTGGCAGACTTCAAGGAGTATGGGGCGATATCAAGAGAAGCGAGAAGCATAACAGTAGAGACCGAATTCTTTGGGAAAGACATAGGTGAGGCGATGAGGCGAGCGGCAGAAAGGACACCCTCAAAGGATTTCAAGGAACTTTTATGGGGCATGAACACCATGATAGAGGAAGGAGGGGACCTGAGAAAGTTGCTTTCAGACACTGCAATAGTGCAGATGGAATTGTACAAGCGAAGAATAGACCAATACGCGCAGAGACTCTCCCTTTTCCTTGAGATCTATCTTACAGTGGTCGTAGTTGGCTCCATATTCTTTATAATAATGGGGGCAATAATGAGTTCAATGGGAGGAATGGACATTGATCTTTTGCTCTTGCAAAAAGTGATGGTTTACTTTTTGCTTCCGGTCGTAACGATCGTTTTCATAGCCCTGATCAAATTCACATCCCCTCTAGCATAAGAAGATGAACCTACTGCATCAGATACTGAACCTGCAAGTCGAATACAAGCTCTTGGCAGGCGGAGGTATCTTTGGGATCTTGACCATACTCATCCCTCTTGCGACAGGCCAGTTCAAATTCTTTGGACTTTTTCTTGTTCTTGGCTTTTTCTTCGCATTTGCGCCCTATCTCTCGTATCTCTATCTAAAGCATTCCAGGCTCATTGCGGTCGAAGAGCAATTTCCAAATTTTCTGAGGGACCTTTCAGAATCGAAGAAATCCGGGATGACCCTTCCAACGGCAGTGCAGAAATCCGCAAAAACAGATTATGGTCCGTTATCAACAGATGTCAAGAGGATGGGTGACCAGATATCCTGGGGGGTGTCGTTCGAGGCTGTCCTGCAGAGGTTTGCCAAGAATACAGGAAGCAGATTCATACAGCGGTCAGTAAGCATAGTCATTGAGGCTCACAGGTCAGGAGGGGATATCGCGCAAGTTCTTCGGTCTGTGGCTGAGGATGCTGCGATGATAAAGGAGAGCGAGGCAAGAAGAAAAGCGACGCTCTCCCAATATGTCATGACGGTTTATGCGATATACTTCATTTTCATAGGGATCCTGACCTCTCTTGACAAGATCATGGTCCCTCTTGCAAGCTCTCCGACCCTTGGCATGATCGGCGGAGGCATTGGAGGGATGGTAGGGAGCGGTATGGAAGCCGCAGCGCCAGAGACAGGCGGATTTGATTTTGACAACTATAAAATACTGTTCTTTCACATGGCCATGCTTCAGGGGATTTTCAACGGGCTCCTTGCAGGACAGATAGGCGAAGGAACAGTGGTCGCAGGATTAAAACATTCGCTTATTTTCGTGGTACTCGGGTTCCTGGCTTTCCTCATTTTTATGTATCAGTTCAAAGTCGAGTGCATGTTCGTCTTTAGCGTGACGGCGTTCAAAGCACTTGGCTGCGGTATGTCATGAGAGCCCAGGTAAATTTTCTCTTTATCTTTTCCGCAGTGGTATTTTTAGCTCTGCTCCTTTATGTTGCATTGATCCTGATTAATTTCTCAAGCCCATATTTCATAACATCAAGACAAGAGATTCAGGAGATGCGTGCAATACAACTGTCAGACCTGTTGCTGTCCACTGAGGGCAAGTGGAAGAACGAGACCAGCGGGGAAGAAGGGACAGATTGGGAATCCCATCAGGACCTGGTCCAGGCCATAGGACTTGCAGCATCCTATCATGATCTTTCTTCAGCAAAGCTCTCTGCCCTTGAGGGCCTCTCAGATGATAAGCTTAGGGAAGTCTATGGCAATGACAGCGTCTATTCAATATGCATACGCGAGATCGGCTCTTCTACCTGTGACATTCTTGACCATGTCAATAAGACATTTCATGGGAAAATGGCGGGACGATATGCCTACTATGAAAACAGGACAGTGGAGGTAATGGTAGGTGTCTGGTAAAAAGGCGTGGATGCATATGTTCGAAGTTGTGCTCGCGATCTCGATGATGGTAGGCTATCTGTCCTACATAGAGCACACTTTTCAGAGGCCTGCACGAGTATCCCTGGAGACAATATCTGATGAGAAGCTTGCGCAAGACGTACTCTTGGCGCTTGATCTTGCCAGGGAAGGAAACACGACATTTATTCGTCACTGCCTTGCGCAGGGAAATTACTCTGGCATAGAGGAGAGAACAAGGCAGATCCTTCCAAGGAACTATCTTTTCTCCTACTCTATATCAGATCAGGCTGGTTCAAGACCCTTGCCTAAAAAAGGGAAGACCTCTTCTGTGGCCTATCTCATATATGACCAGAACGACACCCAGCCAATATCCTATGTTGTGAGGCTTTCCATATGGAGCGCAGGATGAGAGGCCAATTCTATATCGTATCTGTTGTTCTTCTTTCAGCCGTGGTCACAAGCCTGATCATAGCAGTAACTTCAGAACCGAGGGCTGAAAATGCGTTGACCGGAAGTGATCTTCTGCTTTACTCTCTGGAAAGATCTGCAGAGGATGCAGTGAGAGCTGCCATAGTCCACGCCTCAAATGCAGGCGACATATCCAAGATAAATGACACTATCCTCGATTTTACGATCGAAAGCAAGGCTTTTGCCAGGCGATCAAGGGCTTCACTTGAGTGGGACCACACTGTTGTGCATCAAAGCGAAAGCAACGCGACAGTAACCTATACTTTATGGCTGCTCGTCGGAAAAACAACCATAAAAGACACATTTGAAGTAAGAAAGGTTCTTGAGGCATATTCAGCTGCGCACTACTTAGTAAACAGGACCTATCTTAATGTCACCGTCTAT
>JAIVYC010000028.1:0-6723 GCA_048635645.1 Sulfurovum sp.
AAAGACAATGGGGATAATCGCCCTTCTACTGTTCAGCGCAGGATACCTTGGAACAGAGTTCTATGTGCCCACCTGGGTGATCATAATATCAGCGGTGACAATAAGCCTTGGAACCCTTGCGGGAGGAAGAAAAGTGGTCAAAACAATAGGAGTGAAACTCACCCGCATAAGACCGGTCGACGGGTTTGCCGCTGAAACCGCCGGAGCAGGGACGATAATATTCTCAAGCATCCTTGGGATACCGGTCAGCACGACCCATGTGATATGCGGGTCAGTGATAGGGGTTGGAGCCTCAAAAAGAGCAAGCAAGGTAAGATGGCCGATCGCAAGAAGAATGCTCTGGGCCTGGATACTGACAATACCCCTATCAGCTGCATCAGGCGCGATAGTGCTGAGCGCGATAAAAATGCTTTGAACTGTATTTGGTCTTTTAATGAAATAGAAGGAGATTTCTTTCTGAAAAAAAGAGAATCTCATAAGCAAGGGATCCCAGAAACAAAAAGTACATATAAGAAACAGATGACAAGGAAAAACACCAGAAGGGAGACCAACACAGAATGAAAGAAAAAGACAAAAACATAATCACCCTTGTCGCACTGCTTGTCGGAGGAATATACACAGGCATTGCCTTGGCAGATTGGATCGGAGAGCTTGCATGGGCTGCCTGGATAGGGCTTGCCTGTCTGTTCTCAATGATAGGACTTGCCGCAAGAGCAGGTTCATATGAAGTGAGAGAGAAGGTCACAGGAACAGCGAGTGCAGAGAGCCAGCTATCAGCACGGGCCATTGCAGTGAAAGAAGAGCTTAAAAAAGCAATGCCAAGCAAAAGAGAAATGGAAAAAGCAAGGGACTAAGCAAAGAGCTCACAACCATTTTGAAAGCCTTGCCTGGACGGAACCTTTGACCCTGAGGAACGGAAGCGCGCGCTTTAGAATAACGCCTGCCATTGCGAGTCGTTTTTTGTCAAGACCTTCGGAAGACCTTGCCTGCAGTATGTTGCGCGCGGTCTTTGGCCCAACCCCCGGGACCTTTATCAATTCCGAGTAGGGCGCGGTGTCTGCATCAACAGGCTCAAGAAACTCTCGCGCAAGCAAGACCTTAGGGTCCGCATTAGGCAGGAAACCTTTCTCGTTGAAAATGGATTCAACCTCTGAGAATTGAAAACGATATTCGCGCAAGAGAAAATCAGACTGGTAAAGACGGAACTCCCTGCTTTTTGGGGTCGCGGGTCTTTTCTCAAGAGGCGTCCCTGGCACAGGGTCGAATGCAGAGAAATAACCTCTTCTTAGACTGGTGTTCTCATATGCATTCGCGAGAGAAGACAGAACATCCAGATCATTCTCTCCTGCCGCGCCAACAATGAACTGGGTCGTGTGCCCTGCCCTTAGAAAACCTCTTTTCTCTTCCTGAGCGATCCATCTCTGCCTGCGCAAAAGATCAATGCCATAGTCCTTTGAAAATGCTATCTCAGAAAGAAAGCTTTTTGAAGGGGTCTCAAGGTTTATGCTCAACCTGTCAGCAAGTCTTGCCGCGCTTCTGATAGAGTCCCTGCCTGTCCCAGGCAAAACCTTTAGATGGATATATCCTCTGAAGGAATATCTGGTGCGAACTATCCTTGCACACTCTATTATTTTCTCCATTGAAATATCAGGGTCCTTATTGACGCCAGAGCTCAGGAAAAGCCCTATCACCCTCTTTTGCTTCCACAGGCCAAAGAACACCCTGGCAAGCTCCTCAGGCTCAAAAGAGAGCTTGGTATGCGAAGCAGAGTTCGGGCAGTACTTGCAATCCAGGTTGCACTCATTGGACATAAGGGTCTTTAGGATAGGCGCACAGCCAGTAGGAGTAGATGCATTGTATATCATTGCATCATTGCTATGCGCGCAACCAGAACACAGGTCATACCTCCCGGCAGAACCCAAAGCCCGGACCTTCTGGAGAGCGCTCATGCTATGGAGTTGCTCTTTAGGGTTAAAAGAAAAAGGATAGAGGAGAATGCCGGTAATAGGTTCGCTTAATTTGGAAAGAGAGGAGATTATGCGAACTTTTAAATACGGGGGATCTGTTCCCATTAGTATGGACCAGAAAAAAATAGAGGCATTCAGACGAAGCCTTGTGATAAGCAACAAAAGCAAACACACGACAAGCGCATACATGAGATGCATCAAGGACTTCTTTGAGTTCTGCAAGAAGATGCCAGAGGAAGTCGAAAAGGATGACATTGAAGAATACCTTGTACGCCTGAAAGAGGAAAAGGAATATGCAACTGCATCACTTGCGCAATCATTCTCTGTGCTAAGACACTTCTTTGATCAATACCTGAAAAAAAGCCTGACCATAGGAATGAAAGCCCCGAAAAGCACAAGAAAACTCCCGATCGTGCTCAGCAAAGAAGAGGTCAGAAGAATGATGGACGCAGCAGAGAAGATAAGAGACAAGGCAATACTCCAGACATTATACTGCGGGCTAAGGGTCTCGGAATGCATAAACCTGAAAAAAGAAGACGTGGAACTGGAAAGCAGAAAGGTCCTGGTAAAAGCAGGGAAAGGAGACAAAGACAGAGTAATAAGGTTCTCAAATGAACTGGTAAGACTCTTGCAGGAAGATATGGCAATAAGAAAAGACGGGTCCGCTTATCTGTTTACCAAAGGAACAGGGAAGCCATTGACCGTGCGAAGCGTGCAAAAGATGGTAGAGAAATACGCGAGAAAAGCAGGGATAAAAAAGAAGATATCCCCGCACAAGTTGCGACATTCTTTTGCAACCCACCTTCTTGAATCAGGAGTAGACATAAGATACATACAAACACTCCTTGGTCATTCTGACCTGTCAACAACACAGATATACACGCATGTCAGTGACAAGAAATTAGACTCGATCAGATTGCCTGGGGATGAATTATGAAGAAGATGCGCAGTTCTCGCCCATCGTTATTGTTCTGCCGAGTGTTTTCCACTGCTCTTCGCCTGTATGGTATGTTCTCACTTCAAAATGCTTTGAAAGAAGCTTCTTAAGAGGCTTAACATGACCATCGCCGCAAATAAGAGCGATAGGAACCCACGCCCCATCCCCCCTGCACACATCCATAATATTCTTATACATTACAGCTTCCCTTCTTCTATTGAATTCTTGCATGTCCCCTTGATTCTTCCCCAAAATTTTTGAAAACCTGATGAGTTGGGATGCTATCCCGTGTTGCACAACATCCCTAGAAACATCGGGTGTACAAGTTAGTATGCGCGCTGAGCACTCTTCCAGACTTTCTTGCAGAGAGTCCACCGGAATAACATCATATATTTTTGCCCTATGCGCAACAGTGAGATAGGAAAGCGCAAACAATTTACTACGCATTGTCTCAGGGGGCTCTTCAAAATACCAGTTGTAAGCTTCTTTTGCTTCTTGACACAAGCCAGATCCAGAAATAATCCTCTTAGCCCGGTTGTTGCTATTGATCAGACTCTTCACAAGATCTTCCCGACACGCTGATTGTAACTGCTTAAACGCGCGAGTCTTTTTATACCTCGCAAAAATCGCTTTGCCGCTTTTGGTGGCCGGCTCCTCTACGAAGAGTCTTTCAATCCCTTCCTTCTTTAATATCTCTGCCTGCTCATTGAGAAGACCATTTATAAAACGAAGATATTTCTTGCTCGACGCCCTCTTTGACGGCTCCTTAGACGTACGCTCCCTTGTCCTGGTCTTTCCATTGATCTTTCTCTGGACATCATATGTAGAGATAATCCCTGCATTGGTCAATAGTGCTTCCATACCAGTCGGATGTACTTCACCTATGATAATAAAAACAGGCCTTTTAGACATAGCAATGTGTAGAAAAACAACACGGATATTAAATACTTGCCAGGAAGGAAAAAAACCCAAGAAACCATGCGGAAGAGAGGGTTTTATAATTGAAAGAAGCTAATGAAATAAAAGAATGCACATAACCCTCAGAAAACAAAGGATACCTGAGCAAGGAGAAAAGAGATACCTGGCAGGCTGGATACTGAGATCCCTTGGCATAAACCCAAAAGAGCAGGGATCAGTGGTCAGGATGCTTCTGGAGATAGCTGAAAAGAGAAAAGAGAAGAAAGGAGTCTCAGGGAAAAAACTTCTTGAACTCTCAGGAATCGGAAAGACACAGACCTACCACTGGCTGAAAAGACTTGAAGAGATAGGGCTTTTGTGCAAAGGCAAGAAGAAGCTAATAGAGCATGGCGGAGAATACACGCTCAAAGGATATTATCTCTCAGGAAAAGACCTCAAGGACTCTCTGAAAAACACGGAAAAGAAGGTGTCAGAGATAATAGTGGCATGCGAGAAGGTCGCTGGAAGACTTGAAGGCGTCATAGAAAGAGAAGAGATACCAGAAACAAAAAAGCCGGAGATCATTGAAGAGAAAAAAGAAGGCGCAGAAAAATCGGCTGATGCAGAACTTGCAACTATCGAAGAGACAGAACAGTCACAATGACCTTTCTTTCCCTCGGGCCGTCGAACTCTGCAAGAAATATGCGCTGCCATGTCCCAAGCGCAAGAGAGCCATCCAGGAGAGGGATGGTCTGTGAAGCGCAAGTGAGAATAGAACGGAGATGCGCATCAGCATTATTGTCGATCCTATTATGAGCATAATCCTTATCAGGCACAGCAGAGGAAAGCATTGACTCAACATCCTTGAGAAGGCCCGGCTCGTTCTCGTTCACCAGTATCCCACAAGTTGTATGAGGAACATAGACATTGCAGAGCCCTGACCGCGAAGAAACCTCATCAGAAACAAGCTGTGTTATATCAACAAGCTCAAAACGCTTTTTTGTTGAGACCTCAAGGATCATCGAGTGACTAGCCGGTAATACTCGAACATGCCTGCAGTGATCGACTTCCGCTTTGCCCTTACGACATCGCCAGGTTTTGCACCAAGATACTTTACCGCAGCATCAGTGTATTTTATCTTTGGCAAGGAACCTTTCTTGCAGTTATACTTGGAAAGAAGAGTAGCCAACTCTTCCTCTGTCAGGATATCATGAACCGGAACGAAGTCATGACTAAATATCTCGAAATCCGGCTTTGTGAGGGTCAGTCTTGAGATATGCTCAAAAACCTCCTCTTTTTTCATCCTGTTGGAAAGCTCCCCAACAATATCCTCTTTCTTGCCCTTTATCTCCATATCGCTGGATTTCGCAAGCTCCCTTAGCTGGGTTACCTTCAACTTCCTTAACATATCTTTCTTAGTTACCAATCTATTTCACCTTTATCGCGCCAACCGGGCACTGGGCCTCGCAAGCATGGCATTCCATACACGCGGATGCATTCTTTGGGAATGCGACCTTCTTGTCGCTCTCTCTGATCTCAAAAACGTCTGCAGGGCAGACATCAACACACTTCCCACATCCGATGCATAAGTTTGGATCAACGATTACCTCAACCATATAGACCACTCCAGTGTCAAAGTAGTAACATAAGATGTATTTAAGTGTTACTGGTCATATAGATAGAAAAAATGAAAGATCTGGTCATCATAGGAGCAGGCCCCGCGGGGCTGACAGCCGGGATGTATGCAGCGAGAAGGAACCTCTCATGCATAATCCTTGAAGCCGGAGCGATAGGAGGGCAACTGCTCACTGCAAGCATAGTAGAGAACTACCCAGGGTTCCCTGAACCCTTAAGCGGGAGCGAGCTCGCAGAACGAATGAGAAAACAGACAGAAAACCACGGCATAGAGATAAAAAAAGAGAATGCAAAAACAATAGAAAAGACAGAGAAAGGATTCGGGGTCGTCTGCACAGAAGGGGAGAGAATAGAAAGCAGAACGATAATCATAGGCACAGGAGCCGCATACAGGCGGCTTAACATAAAAAACGAGAACGAGTTCATAGGAAAAGGGATAAGCTACTGCCCGACCTGCGACGGGCCTCTCTACAAAGGAAAGACAGTTGCAGTGGTTGGGGGCGGAAGCTCAGCGATCACAAGCGCGCTCTACCTTGAAAGCATAGCAAAAAAGGTATACCTCATACACCGGAGAAGGGAGATGCGGGCTGAAGAGGTGTTGGTCAAGAAACTTGAGAGCTCAGGGATAGAGTGCCTCTGGGACACGGTAGTTGACGAGGCGGACGGAGAGGACAGGATAAAAAGCGCAAGGCTCAAGAACATAAAGACAGGGGAAGAGAAAGAGCTGGAGCTTGACGGGGTCTTTGTAGAGATAGGCGCCGTCCCATGCACTGAGCTCACGAAAAGCTGCGGGATAAAAACAGACGAAACAGGCTACATCATTGCAAACAACAGACAAGAGACATCAGAACCAGGGATATACGCGGCAGGGGATGTCACAGGAAGGGTGAAACAAATAGGCGTCGCGGTCGGGGATGCCACGGTGGCTGTGATGAGCATATGCGAGTACCTTAAATCAAAGAAAGGGCCGGTGGTCTAGTTGGCTATGACATCACCCTTACACGGTGAGAGTCGGCGGTTCGAATCCGCCCCGGCCCATGCTTCTTTTTTCGCCAACGTTTTTTCTGACCAATTTTGACGATTAATTGACTGCGAAAAGAATTTATCCCAAGTAGCACCAATCCTATCTATGCCGAACTATAATGTGGAGGTCTATGTCAACGAGACGGAGGACAATGAGGCCTTCAAGATAGTCTGGGTTGCGAACTACAGAGATGCAGCTCAGGCGCTTGAAACCGCAGGAAGACGGACGATAGGGATCGCCAATTACATGAGGAAAACAGGGGC
>JAIVYC010000029.1:0-6713 GCA_048635645.1 Sulfurovum sp.
TCAGCGGAAAGTTCGACCCAGCTTGGGTTTGCCACTCTATAAGGCTTTGTTGACCCTGATTTCCCTCTTTTACGCGTATGCATTCTTGCCATTTTTATTTCCTATCCTTGTACCACTTCTTGAATTTTTCCAGCGCCTGTCTCCTATGGGATATCCTGTTCTTCTCGTTCGGCTGGAGCTCACCTGTCGTTCGAGTATACCCAGCCGGGATGAATATCGGGTCATACCCGAATCCTCCTTCCCCTCTGATCCCTTCAGAAAGGTATCCCTTTAGTTCTCCTGTAAAAGAAACTGGAGTTGAACTTTCTTTAAGATATGAGATTACACTTATAAACTTTGCGTCTCTATCCTTTTCCCCCTGCATAAGCCTCAGTATTCCCTTATTTCCTATCTTCTCAAAGACATATGAAGAGAAAGGGCCAGGGAACTGCTTGAGCGCATCTATTGATATCCCGGCATCCTCTACGATAAGCGGCGCCTTGAGTCGCTCCCAGCAATATCTTGCTTTGAACTCAGCGATCTCTCTGAAGTCGTCCGACCTTGGTTCAGGCACCTCTATATCTGCCTGTTCTATTTCGATGGGCGCAAGTATCTCTCTGGCTTCCCTCATCTTGTGCTTGTTGGTCGTCGCAAAATACAATCTGGTATCATCACTCATCGCAGTGTCCTCTTTGCCCTTCTCTTGACATATCTCCCTCTATCTTCTATCCCCTCAAGCCTGTCAAGTATCTGCTTTGCATTCTCTGATGTTCTCTCATAGCCTTTCAGCAGGTATTTGAATTCTTTTTCATGCTCAGAATGGGTGCTATTGACTATGCTTTTCATGAGTTTCAGGTCTGTTGATTTTTTTTCAACGCTCTTTGACACCTCTCCAAGCCCGAAGTCTATGAAGTATATCTTTCCTTCTGCTATTATGATATTCGAGGTCGTAAGGTCCCCATGTATGATATCATGGTTATGCATGATCCCTATCTCGCCTCCAAGCTCCTTAAGGACCTTTCTTATTTCCTTCTGTTCCATTCCTTTCATCAGTTCCTTAAGGCTCTTGCCTTTGACATAGGACATCTCAATAGTATATTTTTGGACAGAGAGAACCTGCGGCGTGTTCAACCCCGCTCTTCTGGCCCTGTTGAGAAGTCTTGCCTCTGCAGAGGTCCTTGTCTTTCTAAGATGCGAATCTATCCTTGCATGCCTGTATCTTTTTTCCAGTCTCTCTTTGAATATCTTGTTCTTCTCCAGAAAAAGAGTGGCTTCCGCTCCCTTGCTTACTTGTCTCATCTTTTCCTGAGCATGCTCTGTTGGAATACGTCGTTCCCGCTCTTTCTCAGTTGGCGCCTTACGAACCAGAGCATGACCGTAAGAATGGCTGCAATAGCAGCAGCTCTCATCTTATATCGCAGCTTATCCAGGAACCCTGCGTTTTGACGGTCATTGACAGTGGTCCCGTTCACCTGGAACACGAACCTATCCCTGTTGTCAAGCTGATGTTGAGTGTATCGTCTATACCAGTATTGCTTGTTTTCCTCATCCATGTAAAGATAAAGGTGTTACTCCTATTTATTGGTTTACAGGAGCGTAAACATCTTCCTCATTGCCAGAGCACCTCGACCTCATCTGTCCTCCATCTCTGCATGCTTGTGTTGCTTTTCTGTTCCACTCCAGCCTTTTGCATGAGCGCGCCAAGCCAGGCTATCATGACGCCGTTGTCCCCGGCATATTCCTTTGGTACTGACTTGAATTTCACACATCTGTCCTCGCACATCTGGCGCATCATCTGCTGAAGCCGTGAGTTCGCGGCAACTCCTCCTGTAAGAAGGCACTCCTTTTTCCCTGTGTGGGCTATAGCCCGTTCTGTGGCCTCTGTGAGCATTGCGAATGCATATTCCTGCAGGCTGTAGCACAGGTCTTCTTTTTTCTCCTGTTCGAGTTTCCTTACAGCATTTGTGAGTATCCCTGAGAAAGAGAAGTCCATTCCCTTGACAACATATGGCAGTTCAATGAGGTTATCTGAGCTCCTGGCCAGTCCTTCTATCACTGGCCCGCCTGGATTTGAAAGCCCGGCTTCACGAGCGAACACATCAAGGCAGTTGCCTATAGGGATATCAAGGGTCTCGCCGAATATCCTATACCTGCCTTTTTCAAGCGCGAGTATCTGGGTGCTGCCTCCTGAAAGATAGACCACCACAGGGTCCTTATATCCTGAGATCAGTTTCGCTATCTCCACATGGGCAACGCAATGATTGACCCCGATCACAGGAACAGAAAGCGCGCCTGCAATGCTTCTTGCGACCACTGATGCCACTCTGAGACAGGGACCAAGCCCAGGACCCATTGAGAACGCCACAAGCCCTATCTCCTCTTTTTCTATTCCTGCAGAGCGCATTGCGGCATCCACCGCTTCCTTTGCATGCTCTATGTGATGCTGCGCTGCCTCTCTAGGGATTATCCCGCCTTCCAGGGGCTTGAACATCCTTGTCTCGTTCGCTAATATCCTCTTCCCCTTTAGTATGCCTATGCCAAGTGTGTGTGCTGTGCCCTCTATCCCAAGCACTACCGCTCCCCCAAGCACTGCCTCCCCCTCAGTTTTTCTTTTTCTTTTCATATTCCAATACGGTTTTCCACTTGCATTTCTCAAGTCTTACTTTTTTCCGCTTTATTTCCACTCCTTCTTTTTTTAGCAGTGCTATCTTCTTTTCTATACCTCTCTTATACCCGCCGATATCTCCATTCGAATGGACCACCCTGTGGCAAGGCACTTCTATTAGGGTCGGGTTACTCCTGAGTATGCTGCCGACCGCCCTTGGATGCGTTTTGAACCTGATGGCAAGATGTTTATAGGTCGTGACCTTTCCTTTCGGCACTTTCTTCAGGTATTCCAGAAGCTTCTTTGAGAGTTCTTTCATAACTCTTATTAATCTTCTTAGGCACTTATAAATCATGCACCTATGCGTATCTTGCAAGGGTAGAGGCTATTGCGGCCGCAGATGCGCGATCCTTGAGCGCAGTTCTTCCTTGGTTCCTGTGATGAAAAAACTCACATCAAAGGAGATAGAAGGTTCTTCTCCACCTGGTGTTTTTGTCGGGCGGCATGGATATCCTAAGGTCAATGTCGGTCTTCTTGTGCCTCAGATCAAGGGGGATACAAGCATCCTTGATGCCCCGTCTTCCTGGTATGCGCAGGATCGCAGTATAAGCCAGATCATGGGTTACCGCTCTGAGCTCATCAATTCCTCTTTCGTTTCAAGTGTCCGCTCCCCTTCCAGGTTCGTTGACCTTGCGCATGATATCGCTTTGAGCAAGCGTTCTGTTGACATGGAGTTGTCCCTGAAAAAGATACCTTCTCTAAAGATATCCTATGACAGCATGCATGCTCCCATGGGGCCTGTTGGCCGGCTTGAAAATGCGCGCATCTCTTCAAACCCGGTGTCCAATAAGAAAATGGAATCTCTCGCCTATGATACCTCTGCCCGCGCCACTGATTCCATCTCCGAGCTCTACAGTTCAGGTGTTGATACCGGCTCTATCTCAAGACTTCTTTCCATAGGCCTCCTGGGTGCAAAGAGCCAGAGAAAGCTTGTGCCCACCAGATGGAGTATCACTGCTGTTGATGATTCGCTTGCAAAGGAGATGATGGCAGAGGTCAGATCCTTCGGGTGGATCGACTCGTTCAAACTATTCTTCAACTCCTATCTTGGGAATTCCTTTGCGGTGCTTCTTATGCCAAGGTTCTGGTCTTTTGAGCTTGTTGAGGCCTATTACCCTGGCTCTGTCTGGCTTATGCAGGGAGAGAGAAAGATAATATCTGACCATGAGACTAACCTGCCAAGAAAGACATATGCACCGAACACAGGAGGAGGCTATTATGCCATAAGACTCGCGGTCCTTGAGTATCTGAAAAAGATAAAAAGGCAGGCAAGCGCCCTGGTCATCAGGGAGGTCGGGAGTGACTATTACGCCCCTCTTGGCGTCTGGGTTACCAGAGAGACAGTGAGGAACTCATTCTCAAAAGGCATTTCCATCCCCTCTATAGAAGACTCCATTAAAGAGATCTCAAGGCGCATGAGGGTCTCGCAAAAGGATATCATGGCCAATAGTTCGCTTGTTTCTGATTTTAAAAGGCAGAAGACACTTAGGGATTTCTAAGCGGGCATTCAAAGCTTGGGATTATACTGGATATACAGGTCTCCGGCTCTCCCGTCTGCGGTCACTGCGACAAGGTATATCTCCTCTTGCCCTCTGAGCTCCTCGCCAAGTGGCACAACTCCAAAATGAGATGGGCTTATCGGACTTTCAGGCTCAAGGTTAAGCCACCATTTCCCATTCACCCTTGCATGCACTCTTGTTATCTCGGTTTCCATATTATTGGAAATGATCAGCCCTTTCTTATCGCTTGTAATGCTGACCACTTCTACTTCAGGGGTTGCTGCTTGTTCACCTATCCCTGCTACCATGTAGATACCATAGGTTGGCTGGGAAATGCTGATCAAGAATGAAAGGTAGACCAGGAACACGCCCATAAAGATCGCGAATAGAGTGTAAAGATGCGTGAATCTTTTTGAAAAACCTTTTTTCCCCAATTGGCTTGATATCATTGTTTCTCTTCCTTTTTGAACACAGTAACGTCCGCGTCCAGGCCTCTATATCCAAGGAGACGCCCTTTTCTATCAAGTATAGGAACTCCGCTTGTGGATAGCCAGACGGTCTTGCCATTCTTGTGCATATTCCTGTTTATAAACTTACGGAAAGGACGCTTTTCAGCAAATGCTTTAAGAGCTGCCTTTTTCAGCCTCTTTCGCTCTTCGGGATGGAACAGGTCATAGAAATGCTTGCCAAGAATTTCCTCTGGCTTGTATCCAAGGATGCTTTTTACAACAGGGCTTACATACGTATATTTTCCTCTGCCGTCTGTTTCCCAGACCCATTCCTGAGCGTTCTCCACAAGGTCCCTAAAGCGTCTTTCGTTTTCCCGCAGCATCTCCATTCTCTCACTGGCACTCTCTTCCAATTCTATGTTATATAGACAGAACGAGATGTCCTCAGCGACTTCCCTAAACAAACCCCGCTCATCTGTATCCAGGGTAAGTCCTGGAGGTATGGAAACATAGAGTAAGCCATAGACTTTCTTGTCCATTCCAAGGCGGATTATCATTCCCTCCCTATTCCCATATTCTTTCGGCACTGCGCACTTTGAGGGCTGGTTTTTGAGTGCCAGAACATTCTTTTGCTTCAGAACTTTTCTCTCAAGACTGCTTAATTTGCCGCGTTTCAAACGTCTGTAAAAAGGGAGAAAACGCTTCTTCTCAAACCCGGCTGCATCGATTGCAATAAGCTTCATTGACTCATCCAGCAAGACGATCCATGCACTGCGATAACTGCGTTCCCTGATAAGGGTCTTGCAGATCTCTGCAAGGAGTTTCTCTCGGTCCTTTTCCCTGACTATCAGTTGATTAACATTCCGGATGGTGCTGAGTACAAGATTCAGATGTTCAATGCGCTGCTCTGCCTTTTTGCGTTCCGTGATATCCCGCACTACCAATGTGTCAATATAACTTGCGCCAACTTTTCTTGATGAAATGGAAACCTCAACTGGAATTTTTTCCCCATTTTTTCTCAGGCCTTCAAGCTCTAAAGTAGTGGCTTCAGCTGGATACTTGCCGCATTCTGGAGACTCTTTGAACAACCTCTTCCTTGCCGCTCCATATCCATTTGGAATGATCTTGAGCAGGCTCTGGCCAAGCACCTCTTTCTCCTTATAGCCAAATATTCTTTCCGCTGATGGATTCCACAAAATAAGATTAAGCTGTGGATCAACTGACAGTATGGCGTCAACAGAGGTATTGATAACTTCGTAGTATTTCTCTTCGCTTTCTTCTACCTTCTTCTTCTCCTCTCCCAGGTCTTCAAGCATGTTAAGAAGGACTTCTGTGTTCAATATCTCTTCACTATCTTCTGTTCCCTCCACAAGTTCCCCCTCACTCATCTCTCCCTCTCTTTAGGTGGATGCTTACGTCCTGTTTTTGCCTTTGCTCCAAGCTGCCTTTCAAGTTCTTGTATCCTATTTTTTAGTTCAATGACTCTCAGTTCTCTTCCAACAGCCTGTTTTGCAAATGCTTCAAATTGCTTGGCTCTCCTTTCACCCAGATCCTCTGCCTCCCCCTTTGCAGTTCTCGCGCCTTTGCGGCTCCTCTTACCTGTCTTTGCCCCTGATCCCCTTTCAAGTTCTTGTATTCTTCTTTTCAGTTCAATGATCCTTGTTTCTCTTCCAACGGCTTGCTTTACAAATCTTTCAAGTTGGCTGGCTCTTTTTTTAGCAAGTTTCTGTGCTTTCTCTCTTGCTGTTAGAGCATCACCCAATGCCAGTTCCTCTCTTTTAATTCCGACCTTCAGGACGGCAAGTTTTAGGCTTGCCAGTATCCTGCTCAGGGAATCTATCAGATACTGCAATTCATTGATATCACTTTTTCCCAACTGGATATCAAGCTTTCCGTTTGCTATCTCATCTATCGCATCATTGAGACCCTTGATCGGTCTTGATATCCTTCCTCCAATAAGGAATCCTGATATGATCATTGCGAGCAGTAAAATTCCTATGAAAATAAAAAGGGTCCTTATCAGATCATCTCTTGGGGCGCCTAGTGCTTCGGCTTCGTCGATCTCAACAAGCAGGCACCATTGTATCTCTGGAAGGTAAACATGCGTTCCAATAACACTCA
>JAIVYC010000030.1:0-6572 GCA_048635645.1 Sulfurovum sp.
CTATGAAAGAGCTTGCCAGGGCTCTTTCTGCTCTTGGGGCAGAGGTCAGGACATCTGATGGCAAACCTCCTGTGGAAGTAAAAGGTCCGCTCAAAGGAGGGGAAGTGTCTATCTCAGGCTCTACCAGCTCTCAGTTTGTCTCTTCTCTCCTGCTCTCTCTTCCTCTTGCAGAAAAGGACAGTTTTGTCAGGATAGACGGCGAGCTTGTCTCAAGGCCTTATCTAAACATAACCCTTGAGATGCTTTCTGACTCAGGGATCCAGATCGAGGAGAAAGAGAATGGCTTTTCTATTCCCTGCTCCCAGGGATACAAGGCCAGGGATTTCAACCTGCCAGGGGACTGGAGCTCTGCCTCTTATGTGATCGCTGCCGGGTGTTTCGTGGGTTCTGTTGCTGAGAACCTTAGGGAAGATGCGCAGGGTGATCGCAGGATCCTGGAAATTCTGGATAGCATGGGTGCGGACCTTAGTTTTAGGGATGGATGCGTTCACACATGGCCATCTCTCCTTCAGGGCGCGGAAGTGGATTGCAGCAACACCCCTGACCTTGTCCCGACCATTGCGGTGCTTGGGGCCATGGCCAAAGGTGAGACAAGGATCTTCGGCGCAGGGCATTTGAGGTTCAAAGAAACAGACCGTTTGGCAGTGCTTGCAGCTGAGCTTTCAAAGGCAGGGGTTAATGTCAAAGAGACAAAGGATGGTCTGGTCATACAGGGAGGCAAAATAAAAGATTGCACCCTGGATTCTCAGGGGGATCACAGGATCGCCATGGCTTTATATCTCCTTAATACAAAGGCTGATGTGGAGATCAAGGGGAAAGAGTGCGCTGATGTTTCCTTTCCCGGTTACTTTGATGTGATGAAAGGGGTGTTTAAATGAACTCATTTGGAAGGATATTCAGGGTGACGACCTTTGGCGAGAGCCATGGCCCTGCTATCGGGTGTGTGGTGGATGGTTGTCCTGCAGGGCTTTCCCTGTCTGAGGAAGACATCCAGATAGAGCTTGAGAAAAGAAAGCCTATTTCTGAGGTATCAACTTCAAGGCTTGAAGAGGACTCGCCGGAACTATTATCCGGTGTTTTTGAGGGAAAGACCCTTGGCACGCCTATCGCGATCCTGGTCAGGAACAAGAATGTCAGGTCAGAAGATTATGATGCTCTCAGGAACATAGCACGCCCTGGGCATGCTGACCTCACCTATTTTGAAAGATATGGCTTATATGATCACAGGGGCGGCGGCCGCTCAAGCGGGAGAGAGACCGTCGCACGCGTGGCAGCCGGAGCGGTTGCAAAGAGGTTCTTGTCTCATGAGGGCGTGAAGACCAGGGGTTATGTCAAGAGCGTTGGCTCAATAAGTGTTGGTGAGTTTGATGAAATAGAGCTTGCTAAGATCTACAAAAATGACATGAGAACAATTCCTGAGTATGCTGATGCAATGCGGGATGAGGTCCTAAAGGCAAAGAAAGAGGGAGACTCATTGGGCGGGATCATTGAGCTCATTGCTGATGTTCCAGCAGGCCTCGGCTCTCCTGTCTTTGGAAAACTGGATGCTGATATCTCTTCGGCCTTGATGGGCATCGGCTCTGTTAAAGGGGTTGAGTTTGGCTCTGGCTTTTCCTGCGCAAAGATGCGCGGGTCTGAGAACAATGACCCCTTTAAGATGGAACATGGCAAGATAGTCACGAACACGAACAATTCAGGAGGGGTCTTGGGGGGCATATCCAATGGCATGCCTCTTGTCATAAGGTTTGCTGTGAAGCCGACCAGCAGCATAGGAAAGAAGCAAAAGACAGTTGATCTCATCAGGAAAAAAGAGGAGACTATTGAGATCAAAGGAAGGCACGACGCCTGCATTGCTCCAAGGATCCTTCCTGTTGCAGAGGCAATGCTTGCTATCGTCCTTGCGGACCATGTGCTCTTAAGGAGGTGCTCGCGCCTTGGTTAGCTCAACATCCTATGCAAGCGCTACTATAGTGAACGCAATCGGCCTTGGGAAAGGAGGGGCCTTTGCTATTGACCTCCCTCTTAAGGCGAATGTGAGGATTGAAGGAGGGCCTTCTGAGATCATTGCTGAGAATGATTTCCTGAAGTTGTGTGCTAAGAAAGCTCTTGCAGAGCTGGGCTCTGACTCCGGGCTTGTTATTGAGGTCTCTTCTGAGATACCTAGCGCAAGGGGTCTTGGAAGCAGCTCGGCTGTCTCGAATGCGGTCGTTTCTGCCACGTTAAAGGCTTTGGGAGAGCATCTTCCGCCTTTGGCTGTGGTCGACATTGCCGTGCGCGCAAGCATAGAAGCAGGGGTTTCTATTACTGGTGCTTTTGATGATGCAGCGGCAAGTTTTCTTGGAGGCGGGGTTCTCACAGATAACACGAACAATCAATTGCTGAAAAGCTTTGAGCTTCCCAACTATAGGATCGTGGTCTGTGTTCCTGAGGAAAAGGTTCTTACCTCTTCTGTGCCTGTTGACAGGATGAAACTTCTCAAGCCTTTCATCTCGTCAGTATGGGATATGGCATTCCAGGGGAGGGTTGAGGATGCTATGGTCTTGAATGGGTTCGCCTATAGCGCTGTTCTGGGGTATGATTCCAAAGTCATTATTGATTGCCTGGATGCTGGCGCGCGGGCTGCTGCCATTGCAGGCACTGGTCCTGCTATTGTCGCCTTTGTTGAAAGGGCCAGGGCAAAGGATGTGGCTTCTGTCCTGGAAGGGCATGGAAAGGTCATTGAATGCGGTCTGGTGAGAAAGAGAGATGATATCTGAGTTGCGTGAGCGGATCGATGAGCTTGACAAAAGGATCGTCTCGCTTATTTCAGAGAGGATGCGATTGTCTGAGAGGATAGGCCTTGAGAAGCAGAAGGATTCTTCAGACATAAGTAACCTTTCAAGGGAATCAGTTGTTCTGGAGAATGTCTCTTTGCAGGCAAAGGATGCTGGCCTTGACCAGGGTGTTGCAAGAAAGATATTTAGGCTTGTTATCTCGCATTCAAAGGCCTTGCAGGAAAAAATGACCAAGAGACCAGCTCTGGATCGGTCTCCAGACGGTCTAATGGTCGCAACGCTTGGGCCTGAGGGAAGCTTTTCTGAAGCTGCTGCTAGAGTGCATCTCAGGGATGCAAGAATGGTCTATCTCCCCTGCATAAAAGAGGTATTTTCTTCTGTTACATCAGGTGGGTCTGATCTTGGGGTGGTCCCTGTTGATAATTCGACCGAAGGCTCTGTTTCTGAGACTCTTGACTGTTTACTTACATTTGATCTCAATGTCACGGCAGAGCTGCTTCTTCCTGTAGAGCATGCTCTTTTCCTGAACCAGAAGACATCCCTGGATAAAGTAAAAAAGGTGTTTGCCCATCCCCTGGCTGCTGCCCAGTGCAGGAGTTTCCTTTCAGATACTCTTAATGGGATCGAGATCATTCCTTGCTCATCAAGCTCACATGCCTGCGCCATGGCTGCAAAGGAGCTCGATTCCGCAGCTGTTGGTTCTTCTGCCTGCGCAAGCCTTTATGACCTTTCCCTCTGTTTCAAGGGGATACAGGATGTGAAAGACAATACCACAAGGTTCTTTGTGATCAAGAACAGGCCTTTCAATGGAAAAGCTGATAAGACATCACTGATCCTCTCTGCGAAAAATGTTCCGGGCAGCCTGTACAAGGCTCTCGGCATCTTTTCAAAGAACAGGATAAACATGACAAAGATAGAAAGCAGGCCTGTCAAGGATGACTTTGGCTCTTACATCTTCTATATTGACATTAAAGGCAGCATCCAGGACAAAGTAGTCTGCTCTGCTCTTTCAGAGCTTGAGGCTGATTCAAATTTTGTAAAGAGGCTTGGCTCTTACAAGGCTGCAGAATGAAGCGTGTTCTTATCATAGGCGGCACAGGCTCTATGGGGCAGGCGACCGCGGATTTCCTAAAGAGGGACTTTGATGTCTCTATTTCAGGCAGGAGCATTGAAAGGACCCGCAGGATCGCCGACTCTATTGGAGTGCATGCATTTGACATAAAGACAGGCTCTTTCTCAGATTTTGACATCCTCTTTGTCTCGGTGCCTATCCCTGACACAAAAAAGGTGATAGGGTCTATCCTGCCAAAGCTCTCTGAAAGACAATTATTAGTGGACCTGTGTTCTGTCAAGTTCGGCCTGAAACTTGAGGATTCAGTCTGCGAGGTGCTTCTTGCGCATCAGATGTTCGGGCCTGATGAGTCTCCTGAGGGTCAGAATATGATCCTCATTCCGCTTAGAGGTGATTCCTGGAAATCGCTCTCTGATTATTTTTCCTCAAGAGGGCTCAGGGTCAGAATTTCCACTATAACAGAGCATAACCACATGACCGCTTATACCCAGGCTTTGGTCCATTTTATCTCGCTTTCCCTTCCTTTCATGCCTGATGCCAGGGACTTTTCCACGCCTAATTCCAGAAGGCTTATGGAGAATGTCAGAAAGGCGGGAAAAGAAAAAGATATGATAGAATCTATTATCTCTGAGAACCCTGAGAGCCTTGCTGTGATAGAAAAGTTCTTAAGCTCATGCGAGAGGATAAAAACACTTGTAAAAGAGAAAAGAACAGAGGTATAATGTCGGCTGAAGAGAGGATCAGGGAGATAGAAGAGGAGATCAGGAAGACTCCCTATAACAAGGCCACCCAGCATCATATCGGCCTTTTGAAGGCAAAGCTTGCCGCATTAAGGGAAAAGGCAGGCAGGTCCGGGGGCGGTGGCGGCAAGGGCTATTCCATAAAAAAGAGTGGGGATTCCACTGTGGTTCTTGTTGGTTTCCCGTCTGTCGGCAAGTCGACTTTGTTGAATCAGCTTACCAATGCAAACTCAAGGGTTGCTGCTTATGAGTTCACGACCCTTGATGTCGTTCCAGGGGCGATGCATTATAAGGGCGCTAATATCCAGATCTTTGATCTCCCTGGTATAATCACCGGGGCCGCAGGCGGAAAAGGCAAGGGCAGGGAGGTCCTTTCTGTTGCAAGGAGCGCGGACCTTGTCATCATCATCCTTGATGTTTTTTCTGTTGGCCATTATGACATGATCGTCAGGGAGTTGCACAATATAGGTATGCGCCTGAACTCCTCACATCCTGATGTCATAATCAAGAAGAAGTCAAGGGGCGGGGTAAAAGTGAACTCGACCGTAAAGCTCAAGAACATGGACCAGAAGATTATAGAGGCCATGCTTGGCCAGTTCGGGGTGCATAACGCGGATGTTCTCATAAGGCAGAAGATTGGTGTGGATGAGTTCATTGATTGCCTGTCCAAGAACCGGGTCTATATCCCTGCTTTGGTGGTCTTGAACAAGGTGGACCTTGTCACTAAGGAGGGTCTTGCCCAGATCAAAAAGAAGATCCCTGAGATACTCCCGATCTCAGCTGAGTCTGGTCTGGACCTTGACACATTGAGAGAAATGCTCTTTGAGAACCTGAAACTCATGCGCATCTACATGCGGCCTCATGGGAAGGATGCTGATATGGAGACGCCTCTTATGGTGAGAAAGGGCTCCAGCGTTCTGGAGGTCTGCGCGACACTTCACAAGGATTTCAGGCGGAAGTTCAGGTATGCTATGGTCTGGGGGGATTCAGCGAAATTTGAGGGCCAGAAGGTCGGGATCGAACATAAGCTGAAGGACAAGGATGTGCTGCCCATTGTTGTGAAGAGGTGAATTCTATATGTTTTTAAATAGGATTTATATAGTATTTACTCGTTAAGAGGGACTATCTTGTGTAGAGTGAAACATATGCTTGAAAAAACAGTTGAACCGGAGATCGAGATGGGTCCATTGGAAGAGGAGCTTGACGATGAGTCCGAAGACTCGAACGCAATAGATGAAGAGATCTGGAGCGATCTTTCTCTTGTTAGAAAGGGTAATCTTTTCAAGGGTTGCTAGTTCTGTTTTTTATAATTCATCTTTTTTAGAATGATAGAGGTAAACTGCGTAAATAGAAACGCCATTTTAAAAAATCAAACTCCATTATCTTAAAGAACAGAAAAAATTACCCTTCTATTTAAGACGGTATCTCTATGCCTATCTGAACGCCTTCTGGTACCTGGACTCTCATTATCTGCCGCATTGCGCGGTCGTTCGGCCCGAGGAATATAAGTCTCTTGTGTATCCTCATCTCAAAGCGGTCCCATTTTGCTGTGCCTCCGCCGTCAGGGCCTTTTCTCATTGTGAGTTTGATGCGCTTCGTCGGGAGCGGGACAGGTCCTTTGATCTTTGTGTCTGTGCGTTTTGCTATGTCTGTTATTTCCTGGCAGACCTGGAACAGCTTTGTCACATCCGTGCTTATGAGCTTTATTTTGGCGTCTTCTTTCATTTTTTTTCCTGTGGTTTATTGGGGTCTTTTCCCTATGGTTTATGGAGGGAAAGCCCTGCTGGGCCTTCCTACTTTGATTTTGCTTTTACGTCCTGCACGATACCGGCTGCCACTGTCACACCGCTGTCCCTTATCGCAAATCTTCCGAGCGGCGGGAACTCACTTGCTTTCTCAAGCACGAGCGGTTGTGTCGGTTTCAGCTTGACTATTGCAGCATCCCCTGTCTTTATGAACTCGGGTTTTTCTGCCACTACCGCACCT
>JAIVYC010000031.1:0-6533 GCA_048635645.1 Sulfurovum sp.
GACCATCCAATATCCCTCTTTCTCCGAGTCCCTGATCCTCTCTGCGAAGGAAACTATAAAGAAAAGAAAGGCAAAGAAGCAGAGGGGCGGGGGAAAGTTAAGGTAGCCTATTCCGCGTTCACTCTGCCTTCTCTAATATCCTTCTGGACTTCTGCGGGTTCACGCCCTTCTACCGTGACTCCCATGCTTGTGCATGTGCCGATCACTTCGTTGAGTCTTGCTGCGGGTGTTTTCCCTAATAGGGCTGTCTTTTTCATCTCTGCGATCTTTCTTGCTTTTTCAAGGCTTAGGTCCCCTACCTTTTCTTTCTGGTCTGACCCGCCTTTTTCTATCTTGAGCTCCTTTTTTATCAGCGAGCTTACAGGGGGTGTCCCTACTTCCACTTCAAACTCTTTTGTGTCCTGGTCTACTGTGAGTTTTATCGGGACTTTCATTCCTGCGAATGCTTTTGTCTTCTCATTTATCTCAGCTATGACCTTCTGAACGTTCACCCCGAGCGGCCCTAGTGCAGGCCCGAGAGGCGGTGCTGGGGATGCTTTTCCCCCGTCCACAAGCGCGTCTAATATCTTTTTGCTCATTTTGATCCCTCTATATCTCTTTCATTCAGGACGCTTACATCCTTTTCAAGCACGCGTATCGCGTCCCATTTCAGTGTTATTGGTATCGAGACAGTTGCCTCTATAAGCTCTACGATGACCTCTTCTTTTGTCTTGTTGACCCTTGTCACCTTTGCCTTTTCTCCTTTGAACGGTCCATTCGTTATCTCTACAAGCGCTCTCTCAGGTATCTCTTTCGTGGTTTTTTGCTCAAGGTATGGTATTATCTCGTCCATCGTCATCTCGCCGTCAAGCATGCCTGTGATATATGTCAGCCCGGTTATTGCTTTCTGGATCTCTTCCTTGCTTGTCGTCTCTATGATCAGATATCCTTTAAGGTTCGGGGCTATGGTTATGGAGCTTATCCCTATTTTCTCCTTTTTTATCCTGTTGACTATGAAGTCCAGTACAGTGTTCTCTTTGCCTACTGTCGTCCTTATCGCAAATAGGTGGTTCTTCTCTTCTTCGACCGTTTCAGATGCTTGTTCTTCCATTGTTCAACTTACCACTGATTTTATCAGCACATATAAAATACTTACCAGAAAGCCTATCGCCCCTATGATCCCGATGCCCATGCTAGTGACCTTCATGATGGCTTTAAAGCTCTCTGAATCTGGTTTTTTTGTTATATGTAATACTCTCCTGTATTCCTGTAGTTTCTCCCTTAGTTTAAAAGCCATCGTCTATATCACAAAGTCTATCCCATAGTCTTCTTCCATGACAGTCTTTTTTTCCTTTTGGCTCATGGAGTTTCCTTCTATGATCTGGGTCTGGGGTTTTAATCCTGTGACTATGAGGAGCACTCTCATAAGGCTTTGCATGTCCTTGTCGATCCTGGCGCCCCATATAACTCTTGCGCTAGGGTCCAGTTTCTCTGACACTGTCTCCATGACTATCCTCGCGTCATTCAGGCTCATGTCCACCCCGCCTGTGATGTTTATCAGCGCGCCTTTGGCCCCGGATATGTCCACATCAAGGAGTGGGTTAAGTATCGCTCTTTCCACGGCGTCCACTGCCTTGTTCTCAGTGTCTGATTCCCCAAGTCCTATCATGGCTGTGCCGCCGTCTCTCATGATCGCTCTAATATCAGCAAAGTCCAGGTTGACAAGCCCGTCCTCAGTGACAAGTTCGGTTATCCCCTTGACCGCATTGACAAGTATCTCGTCAGCCACTTTGAACGCGGCATTCAATGGCAGTTCAGGGACTATTTCCAATAGTTTATCATTAGGGACTAAAATTATTGTGTCTGCCACTTTCCTGAGTTTCTCCAGCCCGCTCCTGGCATTTTCCCATCTAAGCATACCTTCGACCGTGAATGGAAGGGTCACTATCCCGATGGTCAGCGCGCCTATCTTCTTGGATATCTCTGCGACCACTGGGGCTGAACCTGTTCCTGTCCCTCCGCCCATTCCGCATGTGACGAATACCATGTCAGAGTTCTCGATGGCTTTCTTGATCTCCCCGTCGTTCTCTCTTGCAGCCTCTTCCCCTACCTCTGGGTCGCTTCCTGCTCCAAGCCCTCCGGTGAGCTCTTTCCCAACCAGTATCTTTCTGGCTGCTGAGGTATAAAGGAGATCCTGCGCGTCTGTGTTGACCGCAATGCAGGTGGCTCCTTTGATGCCAACTTCTGTGAGCCTGCTGAGTGTGTTGTTTCCTGCGCCTCCGCAGCCCACAACACTGATCTTTGTTATGTGCGACTCTAATATCCCTTGAAGTTCTCTGTCTCCCTCGTTGTTCATCGTTTTGGTCGTTTTTATCAGTCCTGGTACTACTGTTTTCTTGGCAATAGATCTAGATAGCGGTTCCAACTTCATAACCTCCGATAGTCTTTATCATAGAAGTCTACTTATCTACTAATACAGACTATATTCTATATAATATTTTCTCTATTTCTTTTCATATATATCTATGATCTTGACGGTTTTTATTTCCTTTAAATATTTAAGCATTTCCTCTGTAAGTTTTTTCTTGACCTTCCCTATCTTCTCCTGCTGGTCCTCAGGCGCTTCTATCTCGATCTCTTCTTCTTTGACGTTCACTTTTGCTTTTGTTGAGTCCACTCCATACAGGTCAAGCAGCGCCCTTGCTTTTTCTTTGGTCTCGTCTATCTTCTCAAGCACTTCGATCTCATACTCCAGTTCCTTACCTGCGAGCGGGTGGTTGAAGTCTATCCTCACCCTTCCGCCTGACACGCTCTGTATCCTTCCTATCATGCCGCCGAGGTTTATGTTCACTCCAGGCACCAGAGGGACTTTTGTGTCCTTGAATTGCTTTGCAGGGAACACTCTGATAAGTTCTCCTTTCCTATCCCCGAATCCCTGCTCTGCGCTAATATCAACTTTTTTCTTCTCTCCGGGCTTCAACTCAAGCAGCATATCATCAAGCCCCTTCACCAGGTGCCCTGCTCCTATGATCACAGTGACCGGCCCGTATTTCTGACCCTCCTTGAAGATGCCTTCTTTCTTGGCGATCTCTTCTTTGGTCAGGTCGAATATCTCTCCTGTGCCTTTTATTTTCCCGATGTACTCTATCTTGACAAACTCGTCTTTTTCCATTCTGTGCCCTCGCTCTCAATTACCCCACTTATCTACCTGCTCCTATATTAATCTTTCTTGGAATTGCCTTGCTCAATTGGAATATTACCTTGCTCAAGCAATATCTGCTCCAATAGAACTATTTATAAACCTCAAGTATACCTATTATGGCGAACGAGATACGCGACCCTATTCATGGCTCTATCAGTCTGAACGAGCTTGAGCTTTCACTTCTTGACACCCCGCAGATGCAGCGTCTCAGGCGCATCAAGCAGTTGGGCTTCACTTATCTTGCCTATCCTTCAGCGACCCACACCCGTTTTGAGCATTCTCTTGGTGTGATGCATCTTGCAGCCCGCATAGCCGAGCAGATCGATCTCCCAAATGAAGACATCCAGCTCGCGCGCATCTGTGGTCTTCTCCATGACATCGGCCATCCTGCCTTTTCCCACACCTTCGAGCATCTGGTTGAAAGGCATTCCAAGCGCTCTCATGAGGATGTTGCCTGCGAGATCATCAGCAAAGACCCTATCGCATCGATCCTCTCTTCAGCAGGTTTCTCCTCAAAAGATGCGGTCGATGCCCTCTCAGGCAGAAAAAAGCCTTTCTCAGACATCCTCTCCTCAGACCTTGATGCTGACCGCATGGACTATCTTCTCCGTGATTCCCATTACACAGGCGTCGCTTATGGGGTCATCGACCTTGAGCGCCTTATCCACACCATGAAGCTCCACAAGGATCAGTTCGTCCTGACAGATCTCCCTGCCGCTGAGTTCCTCTTGCGCGCCCGCTCCCTGATGTACCAGACCGTCTACGAACACCACACAGCAAGAATTGCAGAGGCAATGTTCTCAAAGGCCATTGAACACCTCCTGGCCAATAGCAACCAAAATATCTCTTCCCTCTCAATGATGGATGACATCGACCTGATCGCTCTCCTCCGCTCCTCCACAGGCTATCCCAAGGATACGATCACGCTCATCGACAACCGCCAGCTTTTCAAAAGGGCCCTTGTCCTGAGCCGCTCTGACATTGGAAAAGCCACTGTCCAGAGGTTCGCTGGCATGAGGAAGGATTTCACTCACATCTCCCGCACCGAGTCCAAGATAGCAGAATCCGCAGGCCTTGACCCTCACCAGGTCCTTTTTGACATCCAGGAGCCTCTTTACCCTGATGGCCTCCACCTAGACCTCCTCAAGGATGACCGCCTTATCCCCGCTTCTGACCTAAGCACCACGATAAAGACAATGACAGACTCCCAGTGGGACTACTGGCATGCATCTATCTACTCCCCGAGGGAACATAGAGACCAGGTCAAAAAAGCAGCCCAAGAAGTACTCAACCTTGACCTCAGGACCTCAAGCCAAAAGAAACTGACAGACTAAACTCTTTTAAACCCCGCAGACCAAAACAAACAAGCAACCAGCAGCCCCGTGGTGTAGTGGTCAAGCATTCAGGCTTTTGGAGCCTGGGACGGCGGTCCGAATCCGCCCGGGGCTATTATATTTAATTCCATTCTCTTTCCTGTCGCCAGTCTTTCAACAGGCAGCTCCGTGGTACAGCTGCCAGGCCTTTAACGCCAGCCCTAAACCTTTTCCCTTTCAAAACTCGCTTCTTTGCCCATCAGGTTCAGCGCATTTTTCCTGTATTTCTCGTCTGTACCAAGTGCTTCTGCGATTGCTGAGTACTCTTCCTTTAGTTTCTGCACATCAGGTGCCTTGATCCCTTTCAGCCGGTCAAATATCGCAGGGTCTTTGATCGCAGCCCGCCCGATCATTGCGCCTTTTATCCCTACAGACTTCAGGAACTCAATGTCTGCTTTCCTTTTTATTTCCCCATTTCCAATAATGGCCTTTCCTGTTTTCGCGCACTCCTTGAAAACAGAGTAATCACATAGTGTTTTGCAGTTCTCTTTTCCATGTTTGCCATGGACTATGAAATAGTCAGCATCAACTCCATTGATCAGGCTCAAATAAGCCTTGGCTTGTTTCTCACTCTCATTAAGCCCGAGCCTCATCTTTATGGATGCTTCAAAACTATGTGCATGGATGATGTCAACCAGCTTTTTTGCCTTGGCCACTCTCTTCACAAGCGCGCATCCAAGCCCTGCCCTTATTATATCCTGGCTTGGGCAGCCCATATTCAGGTTAAAGCCTTCAAAGCCCTTGCAAGGCTCAAATGAGCCAAGAAATCTTTCAAGTTCCATCTCTTTGGCTGCAAGCAATTGTATCACTGTGGGCGTTCCATCCTTCAGCTCAATGCGTGAAAGAGTGCTTTTGTTCCCAGCAACAAGAGCGGTCACCCTTGTCATCTCTGTAAATGTCAGGTCAGCCCCATGCCTGTGGCAAAGAGTCCTGAATGCAGGGCCTGCGATCCCTTCAAGCGGGGCAAGCATGTAAGCAAATTTGTCAAACTTCATCTAAATATCACCTTAGGCCGGCAGGTTATTCCAAAAACAACTGTTCCAAAAATGGATGCCCTCTCCTTTCTCATGCTCTTAATTGTTTGATACTTCTTTTATATATGCCCTTTTTTCTCCTATGCAGCTCCACTCTATTTTCAGGTCCACTATCATGCATAATTTACATATACAAGAGAGCCCTAAAACAAAAGACAATGGAGAGCAACACCATGAATTTCGAGAAAATTTTGATGCTAGGGTATGGTAAAGAGACATTTGATCAAAAGCAATGGCAGAGGATCAAGCAGCTCAGCAAAGAGCAGGTGCTTCTTCCTGAGGATAGTTCAGAGCTCAAAGAACACTTTTCAACTACGGATTGTCTTCTTGTAAAACTCGGCGCAAAAGTAGATAAGAGCCTCATAGACAAAATGCCAAACCTAAGATACATCGGGATGCTAGGCACAGGATATGGGCGAATTGATGCATCTCACGCGGCATCCAAGGATATAACCGTCTGCAATATAGCAGGATACAGCACAGAAAGCGTCTCTGAATTTGTTTTCGCCCTGATCCTGGAGCATATAAGGCAGATAGCACGCGCAAAAGAACAGGCAGGCAAAGGGCTCTACTCAGAAGAAGGTTTCACAGCATCTGAGATAAAGGGCAAGCGATTCGGGATAATAGGTCTTGGAAGGATCGGTGGCAGGACCGCTGAGATAGCATATGGCTTTGGAGCAAAAGTTCAATATTGGTCCAGAAGAAGAAAAGACGCCTATGAGCAGAAAGGCATAGGATACCAGGAGCTGGACTCCCTGCTGGAAGGATCTGATCTCATTTCCATGCATCTGGAATCGAACAAAGAGACAGGCCATATCCTGGATGCTGAACGGATCCAAAAGATCAAGCCAGGAGCAATGCTCATAAACTTATCCCCAATGGAACTGATAGACATCCCCTCTTTGGCGAACCGCCTGGAAAAAGGAGACATATATTTCATCACAG
>JAIVYC010000032.1:0-6549 GCA_048635645.1 Sulfurovum sp.
GGCCTGATAATCCCTATGGCACAATGAATTTACTAATGCCTCGCTGATCGCCCGAAGCGGGATCTCCGGGATCTCCTCTCTTGTTCTGGTTTCAAGCTTTGCCCGCCAGTTAATATGCTCTTTGATATAGGACTCTGACAGCCTGAGAAGCTGGAATATGTTGCCTTTGAACTGCTTGATATCCAGGAAGGTTACTTTATTTGTTCCTGCAAAGACCGCTGCCTGGGCTTCGATAGGCTCTTTATTTGAGAACAGGAGCCTTCCTGCCTGCTTTATCTTGTCCTTCTGCAGGAGATCAAGCTTTTGAAGGATATCTTTTTTGTTTGTATACTGGTAGGGAATCCTTCCAGCGCTTAATGCTTTTGCGACAAAACTTCGCAAAGTCTCTTCATCAATATCATCAATGCTGCAATCGCTTGATGAAGAATCAAATTTCATTGCATTCTTCCGCAAAATGAGATTTTCCAGTTCTTTTGCAGACAGTCGCTTGTTTTCATCTGCCACCCGGATGTACGCTCTGCCATACGCAAAGTATGGCTGCTCATGGCCTTCAAATGAGACTTTTATGCAGCTCTTTCCGTCTATCGTCTCTGTTTTGATTTCAGGGTATATTCTTGGCTCGATATTGTTTGCGATCGTCTGCGAGATCTCTCTCAAAGTCGACTCGTTCACTTGCTGGCCTATGGCATTGCCATCCTTTGTCACGCCAAAAAACAAGGCACCTTTCCTGTGCTTGTTGAGGATAGCGGCTATCGAGAGCACAGCCTCTTTTAGCTCTGATGTTGATTTTTTCAATTCCAGGGTTTCAGTTTCTGTAAGCCTTGGCTCACACACCAGCCATGCGCTGCCACCTGCTATTTCTCCTCTTACCAAACCTTCTTGTCCCATAGCCAGTCAACCCTTCTGATGTTTAACAGGTATATCCAAATTTGGAAGGGCCGCAATACCGGTATTCCAAGGGCATTAACAGTAATTAACTACAATACATACAAAGAAGTTAATCCCTATGAAAAGCAGTTCGAATCTGCCCGGGGCTATATTTCCTTCTTTAAAGGGAAATTCCTCTAGATATAGTTCGGTGGCTTCTTTCAGGTTAGCTACGGCCTCTTCGATCGTCTTTCCCTGGCTGACAGTCCCGACCTCAGGGCACTTGGCAACATACATGTCCTCTTCCTTTTGCACCATCGCTGTCAGGGTCGTCATACACTTAACTTGAAAATCTACATTTATAACAATTTCATATCTTCCAGATCCACCAGAGTTATCCCGTTCCTTTCCTCTTTTTCTTACTCCAGACAGTATATCTACCAAACTAACTGTATCTTCAATTATATCCTAAAAAGGGTTGTTTGCCAATCTGCCAAGGGCTATTATCACCAAACTATATCCTGTATGAAAAGAATGCGATTCCCTCTCCAACAATGAGCAGTGCAAATACAATTATTGCAACAGAGCTGCACTCATGACTTTAACCACTCACCAAAAAGAGAACCAACCCTAGGATCACCAAAACCGCAAGCACGGTAATGATCGCAAGCCTTTCCCTTCTTTCCTCTTTCGTGAGTTTGCTCCAGGACACGCGCGTTTTCTTCCATTTATCCTTGTTTGCCAGTCCCACAGCAGAGAACATCAGTCCAATGATCAGAATAGGGATGTTCCAGGTGATTATCCCGAAAAACAGCCACATTACTCCAATGATAAACAGGCTGTAATAGTCTGTGGGCCTTTTTTTCCCTCTGCTAAAGTACAATACAAACAAAAATAGTGAAAGTACAAGTATCCCCAAAACAACCCAGATCTCTGCTGCCATATTATCTCCTATCTTCTCTCCCTTTTTATGGTTTTCTGCCTTTTTTTTCTCTTACCTGTCTTCAGAGAGGTTTGCATTTCAGGTCAGCCATCACTTTTCCAATCCCTTGACAAACCCTTCAAGCACTCCCTCGCCGGCCCCTTCCTTAACATCCTCCGCTTTCAGCAGGAGGCTTGCAATGGGCTTTTTCCCGGCAAGCGCTTCGAACTTCGCGATCGCCCCGTCGTTCTTTTCTCCCAGCCCAGACACAGACAAAAGAGCAACATCTCTAAATTTCTCCCTATTCCCTTCCAGGTAGGCTTTTGTCGCTGAGGGTATGCTCCCGACCCAAATGGGAGTCCCTATTATAATAAGCTCATAATCTTCAGGCCTCTTCTCCATCTCCTCTATCTTCGCGCTTCTTTTGAACATGGTCTCTATCGTTGACTTGAACATCCAAAAAAACCCTGACCTATTACCAGTATCTCGTATCTCCTCGATATCGCATCCCAATTTCTCCTGCAGTGCCTTGGCAACCCTTTCGTTAGCCCCAGTCCTTGAATAATACACTATCAGTGTTTTCATCTCAAATGAGCAATCTTCCTGTCGTTTAAATAGTTTTTGAAGTTCCTATATCAAAGATCAAGAAAGCCAGAACACAAGAAGTCCTAAGACAAGCAGAACAGCGACTGCAAGTGCTATCAAAAGGGCGACCTTTCCCCCTTCTTTCCATTCTTTTCTCCAGTCCCGCCTATTTTTCTTCCATTTATCCTTGTTGGCCAGGCCTATGATCATGAGTACCAGGCCAGCTAATGAGAACCCAGGGTTTCCAGACGCGATCCCAAGCGGGATCCAGATGATCCCCATGATAAACAGCATGTAATAGTCCGGCGGTCTCTTATCTTTCCTTTTCACGAACAGGACCGCAAATAATACAAGAAGAACTAAGATCCCTATCAACAGGAATGGGAAGGCTGTTGCCATATCGCCTATAAAAAGCCGATACTTTATAAACGCATTGGAATGGTCCAGGGCCTAAAGGACCGTTGCCTGAACCTTCTCTCAACCAAACCAAAACACAATAAGGCCTGCTAAAAATAAAAGGGACACCAGGATCACCATCAAAAGAGCAACATTTCCGCCCTGTCTCTTTTTCCATTTGTCTCTGTTGGCCCTGCCTATTCCCATGAGCAACAGCCCAAGAATTGAGAGTGGGTGATGTCCAAGAATAAGCCCTATTGGAAGACAGATGCATCCAATGACAAATAGTCTGTAATAGTCAGGCTGTATCCCTTCTCTTTTTTGGATGGCAGGAACTGCAAGCAGGACCGCAAGAAGCAGAATTGTTGTCAGCAACAGAAGCCAGATGCCCATATCTTTGCTTATGAACTGTTGCTTTATAATCTTTCAGCAGGTCCCTTAAAGAGCCTTGTCTTTCCCCTCATCAAAAGAGGGTTTCTCATCAAAAGGCACGCCCCCAGGCCCATGGTAATAGACCTTCTGGGTCGGGTATGCCATTTCTATATCTTCTTCCTCGAATTTTTCTCTGATCGCGAAATTTATCTCTTGCTGCGCATCCATATACTTCCCATAGTCTCTTGAGTCCAGGTAATACACGACCTCGAAGTTCAGGCTGAAGTCCGCGAATTCCTTGAAGTGGACCCTGTCAAGTTTAACTCCTTCAACTCTCGCTATGATCTCCCTTATCATCCCTGGTATCTTTTTCAGTTTTTCAGTATGTGTCTCATATGTGACCCCAAAGCCGAACACTATCCTCCTTTTTTCCATCTTCTTGTAGTTGTGTATCCTTGTCTCTGTCAGTTCCTTGTTGGACACAACAAGCTCCTGTCCCTGGAGCGTCCTTATCCTTGTGGATTTCATCCCTACCTTTTGCACGATCCCACTGTCTGCTCCGAGAACAATATAATCCCCGACCTTGAACGGCTTGTCAAAATGGATGGAAAATGAGGCAAATATATCTACCAGGACATTCTGCAAGGCAAATGCAATGGCTATGCCTCCTATCCCAAGCCCGGCTATCAGAGCGGATATGTCATACCCCAGGTTTGACAACAAAAGTATTATCGCAATGCCCCATACAGCGCCCTTTAAAAGCTTGCTTAGGAGCTCAAGGACAGAGGTGTCGATCTCTTCCCCTTCTTTCTCTCTTGCCTCGGCTATTTTCTCTGCGCCATAATCTATCATCTCCTGGACCGCTCTGATGGCATAATAGGCGATCGCCAGGACAAGGATATAATAGAGGATCGTCTGCAATAGACCAGGTATCTGGATGAACTGCATTCCAAGATAAAAGGAAATGAACAGATAGAGCTGCCATGGGACATTCTCAACGATCTTCACGAGCAGATCATCAAAGTCTGTATGCGTCATCTCTGATATGGCCTTGAGTTTCTTCAGGACCACGAACTTGAATATCCTCAGTATGATAGCGGCCGATAGAAAGACCCCTAGGGCCACCATGTATTCGCTCATGTAATCGTTCCCTATGATATGGGCCAGGAATTCGGCTAATTCAAACGCCATAGCACAATTCTCTTATAAGAAGTATTTATGCCTTTCTGGCCCATTTCAGCGCCTTTTTCGCCAACACATGACCTAACAGTTGCAGGTTCACTCTATGAACTCTGGCGGGATAATGCCGAATTCGATCAGCCCTTCGATGATTCCGGATACATAATACCCGTTCAGTTTTTGAGTGCCCTTTGCTATATACAGCCGGTCTGGGATGCCTTGCCTGCTCAGGGAATTTTTGACTGCATTTTTTAGTTCTTCCAGGGAATTTCTTACTAATATGCATCTATACCCAAAGGTAAGCGGCAGCAGGTCATTTCCGCTGTCTCCGCAGTAGATGACCTCTTCTTTTTTAAAATTCAGCTTTGTTCTCAGGTATTCCAGCGCGGTCAGTTTGGTTGCATATTTTGGAAGAACATCAAGAAGGCCTATTCCATTCTTTTCATCTACACTATAAAGTATGCTTGCGTTAGAATAGAGCTTCTTTACTATTCCAGTGGCTTTTTTCACCACCGGCCCGGAATTTTTTATATCGTCAACATAATAGCTGAGTTTGAATTGATTTTGTTTGTCCTCCTCCTGCATGCGCAACCCTTGTACTGAGGATAGTTCTTTCTTAAAAATGTCAACATTCCAGTTTTTTGTGCGGGAAACGATGAGTTCCGTCCATTCCTTGTCCTCTATGAACCCATTTTTTCCCTTCCCATATATGCGGGTTCCTACCTCTGCAATTATATACTCTGGCTCTGGTGCATGAAACTCTTCCATAGCCTCCATGACCAGTCTCAGGTGCCTGCCTGTGACATATACAAGTTTTAGCTCCTTCTCTTCCACTATTCTGGAAAAGATCTCCATCGAGCCATCATACTCCTGGTTTCCGTTTGGAAGCAGGGTTCTGTCAAGGTCTGTTGCGAGGATATACATCTATCTGATCATCCTTTCCTCTTTGATCGTGGAGAGGAAATTTTTCACTAGAGAGGTCCATGTATAACTATTATGAGCTATTTCATAGCTTTGTTTCGCCATTTTCTTGATCAATCCGGGGTGCTCGCAGAGAAAATCCATTTTTTCACTATACTCCATTATACTTTGTTTCTTAATGATCATTGCGTTTTCTTTCAGGACTTCCGTGGAAAAAGGAACGTATCTTGTAGATAATATGGCGCAATTTGAAGCGGCAGCCTCCTGCACAGACATTCCCCATCCTTCCATGATAGAAGCCGTTACATATACATCCGAGAGAGCCAATAATTCCGCGATCTCTGACTCTTTCACATATCGATTGATCATGAAAATGTTGTCTTTATCTGATGTCTTCTGGTAGATATTTAGGATCTTTTTATAGATATCGGTTTCCTTGTCTATGGTCTGGATCAGCATCGCATTGGACCTGTTTTTCATCTTAAGAAATGCTTTCAGGATAACATCTTTTCGCTTTGGCTGCGCTGTTCTGCTAACTTCGATAAAGACTGTTTTGTTTTTGATCATTTTTTTGATTTTTCCACTGTTAATGCCTTTGATCTCTTTCAATATTTTTAGTCCCTTGCCGCATTGGCTTATGTTTCTTTTTTTGAATATTTTCGGCTCAATTCCGGGAGGAAACCATAGGTGTTCTTTTGTTTTCGTGCGGTACTTATCTAGTGTCTTTCGGATCTTTTTTGATGTTGAAACTACGCAGTCTGCTGATCTTATGACCTGTTCTTCAAACCTGATCCGAGAGGGGAAGTTGAACTGTTTTTTGACCCGCATAGGAGCGTTCCGGTAGTTTATTTTTTTCAGTTTTCCCCATGGGTTTCACTTACAGATATATATATTAACTTTATAATATAAATACTTTACTAATAATATTAAATAAAAATAATAAAAAAAAATATTAAATAAAAATAATAAAAAAGTATAATAAAATGGAAAAAATCATTCGTATAATTTTATTGCATTAACATTTAGAGGAACATTCATTGATGTCGCAATTGCATTACATTTTGTTCTCATTAGGTAAACAATTGGTTTATACTCTGTCTCAGAAAAGGATTCATGATTTGCCATTCCCTTACAAATAATGAGATCTGTATTTTTCAAAGCTTTTTCTAAATCAGAAGGTAAAGAGTTAAAATCGACACCTACGGCAAAACAACCCGTTGTTAAAATCTCATCAACAACATCCCCGAAATTAAGTTCCTCGGCATCCTTTTTTGTTGCATCACTGAGTATTGCCTCTCCCTTTACTA